>CAZUFI010000005.1:13266-25695 GCA_964618745.1 uncultured Thermodesulfobacteriota bacterium
TCTAGAAAAATCGAAGCATCCGAGCTATCCGATATCGCCCAGAAAAAAGTATTATCAATGACATTACCCTGCTTGCTGGATGAACCCAGACCGGGCATAAGGAAACCCGTCTTTCTTCCGCCGCTGATCGGCGCAACCAAAATAGGGGTATAAAGTATTGACCTATCCTTAACCTTCAGGTAGGCATTCCACGCAAGGATATAACCGTCGGTCTTCATCTTCGCAGAGCTCGTTGCAAAATGCCAGGCAGGTGTCTCGTCTTTTTCGCATTTACATGTAGTGAACTTTACATCTTTACCCTTATAATTGAGCTTGCCGGTCTTCTCAAGCCTTGATCCATAGACCGAGACAGTCCCTTCCTCAAAGTAAAGTTTACCATTTATAATAACTGCGGTATCCTTGTTGATATTGACCGTCAGTTCCTCACCCTCAACGGTGTTTCCCATGGCATCGGTAACAAAGACATTGCCAATGGCACGGGACGTGCCGTCCTTCATATTCATAAACAACTCATCGGTCATCAGTGTCGTCCCGGACTGCACAACCACTACGCTACCTATAGCATGGTAGGTCTCCTTCTTGCTGTCATAGGTCACGTTGTCGCCGGTAACCTCCACAGGGGCCGAGCTATCAAATAGATCTCCAACGCCTGCGGAGCTAACCCCGTAACCAGCCGATACAAAAACCAATAAAAACGTAAGGAAAAACACGCTCTTTAGAGAAAGAAACCTAAATACAAAAGCCCCGTAAGGCCGGTCTTTTTGGATATGATTTTTTTTATAGGAGGTCATAAAATGGCTACTTTGTGAGTGAATTTGCAATGCATAGAAAGTACCATAGGGATAAGCTTTTTACAACTCAATATCACCGAATCAGCCGACAAATAAGAGAAGACTCCAGAGCCTCACCAACGGTAAAGATAGAGCCTGTCACACAGACTAGACTACCGGGGCTTGCACCGTGCAGCGCGGCGGCTACGGCCTCACCAACCTGAGCGACCTCTACTACCTCAGAGCCAAGCCTCTTTGCCTGTGCAGCGAGCAAGTCAAGACCTGCGCTGCGCTCAGTAGCGGGCTGCGTCACCGTCACTGCGCCTGCACCCGGCAACAATACCGAGAGTATGGCATCTATATCTTTATCAGCCATCATGCCTATAACAAAGGAGATTTTTTTGTAAGAAGTTATCTCTTTAAGAGAAGCTCTAAGGGCCTGAGCACCTGCCTTGTTATGGGCAGAGTCAAAGACCAGACGAACGCCTTTTATCCGAGTACGCCGGATATCAAAACGCCCGGGCCATAGGACGTTTTTAAGGCCACCCCGGAGCGCACTCCTTGATATCTTAAAGCCAGCCTCTCTAAGAAGCTCAATAGTCTTTATCGCAGCCCCTGCGTTCTCGCCCTGATAAGCGGCCTTGAGCCCCAGGGAAAGCCTTGAAAGAGATAAACTCTCACTTTTATAAGAGATACTACCGGGGCTGCTGCCTTTTTGCAGACTAAAGTCCTTCCCCAAGTAATGCCCGGTGGAGCTGGTTGCTTTAGCAACTTTACGAATCACCCGTAGTGCTGCTTTATCCGAGGCGGTCGTTACAAAAACTCCGCCCGCCCTTATGACCCCGGCCTTCTCTCCTGCGACCTCTTCTATCGTATCTCCCAGATACTCGCAATGATCTAGCCCTATACTTGTTATCACCGAGACCAGCGGGGTCGTGACATTTGTGGCATCAAAACGCCCACCCATACCGACCTCAAGGACTGCGATATCGACCTTTTTTTTCTTGAAATGCTCAAAGGCCATAGCCGTTGTAAACTCAAAAAAACTCGGTCTGTCTTTTTTTATTCTGATCTTTTCAGCGATGGTACGCATCCGGCGAGTCAGCGTAGATATCTCCCGGTTGGTTATCTCAACGCCAGAGACCCTGATACGCTCGTTAAAGCGAATAAGGTGCGGAGAACTATAATGCCCGACCTTAAAGCCCGCCTCTTGCAAGACCGATGCGATCATCGCCGAGGTAGAGCCCTTGCCGTTTGTACCGGCAACTATTACGGTGGGATATTTTTTTTCGGGGTTACCGAGTAACGAAAGCAGCAGTTCTATACGCGCAAGCCCCGGCTTGATGCCAAGGGCTTGGAGTCCGTAAAGATAATCTAAAGTAGGGGATCTGCGTGGCATATTAGTAGAAGAACTCTCTTTTAACTGAATGCAGAATCAAGCGAAATGAGAGACAAGCATAGAGATCGTATCTTTCATGAGCTTTCTCTCAACAATCATATCGAGCATCCCGTGCTCCAGCAAGAACTCAGAACGCTGAAAACCCTCGGGCAGTTTCTGCTTGATGGTCTCTTGTATTACGCGTGGCCCCGCAAAACCAATTAGAGCCTTTGGCTCTGCTAGTATCAGGTCTCCGAGCATCGCAAAGCTTGCGGTAACCCCGCCGGTTGTCGGATCGGTCAAGACCGAGATATACGGAATCCCTGCCTTACGAAGACGTGCGATAGCAGCCGAGGTCTTTGCCATCTGCATAAGAGACAAGATACCTTCCTGCATCCTAGCGCCACCTGAGGCCGTAAAGATAATAACAGGCACACGCTCTTCCAGTGCTGCCTCCATAATCCTGGTAATCTTCTCGCCAACTACCGAGCCCATCGAGCCACCCATAAAGGCGAACTCAAAGACTCCGAGCATGACCTTTCGACCATCGATAAGGCCGCTACCGGTCAGGATTGCATCCTTACCACGTTTTTTCTTATGGGCGTCTTTCAACCGGTCTTTATATTTTTTAAGGTCCTTAAACTCCAGCGCATCGACGGCCTCAAGCTCTGCATTGAGCTCAACAAAACTGCCCTCGTCAACTATAGTCTCAACACGCTTTTTAGAGGATATGCGAAAGTGATAATTACACTTAGGACATACCTCCATATTACGCTCGACTTCTTTCTTATATATGATTTCATTGCAGTAGTTGCACTTGACCCACATCCCCTGCGGAACCTTTACGGACTTCTTCTCAGCCGAGGCATTCTTGAACATGTCTTTTTTGAATAGATTTTTCTTAAACCAAGCCATATATAAAACCTTCCAATGTTTTTTTTACCGGCAACGTCCATTTGAGCGTTACGCTACAGCAGTGCTGCTAACTACCTAAGTGCAGCCTTTAGTCCTTTTACAAAACGCCCGACCTCGGCTACCATTTTTTGTCTAGCCACCTTGCTTGTAGAGTTTTTCTTGTCCCCGTGCTTTGCGATTATATTTACTATCGCACTACCGACTATCACGCCCTCTGCTCCTTTTGCGGCGGCCTTTGCCTGTTCTGGCGTGGATATTCCAAAGCCAACGCCGACTGGCAGATCAACCCCCGCCTTTACCCTCTTTACCGCAGCCTGCAGGCTCGTCGCAAGTTTCTTACGCGCCCCGGTTACCCCGGCTACACTTACGTAGTATACAAAACCAGAGGCCCTACTGGCAACAAGCTTTATACGAGAGGCGTCACTTGTAGGCGTCAACAGATAAACAAAATCCAGACCTTGATCTTCCAAGGCATCTTTAAAATCACCTGACTCTTCCGGCGGAAGATCGACTATAAGCACACCATCCGCTCCGGCACGTCGCGCGTCCTTTGCAAAACGTTTCAGACCATAAACAAAGATAGGGTTATAATAACCAAAAAGTACAATCGGTGCGGTGCAACCCTCAGCTCTTACTTCCTTAACAAGTGCCAGAACCTTACCGGTCGTCGTACCGCTTGCCAGAGCACGCTCGCTCGCCATCTGAATCGTTGGCCCGTCTGCCATCGGATCTGAGAACGGAATACCAAGCTCTATTATATCGGCACCCTTATCGACTAACTCAAGGATAATCTTCCTGGTCGTTGGCAGGTCTGGATCCCCTGCCGTTATAAATGTTATAAGGGCCTTTTCTTTTTTTTCTTTAAGTTCGGCAAACAGTGCCTCTATACGTGAAACCTTACCGGGGACTATCTTCTTCATATCCTAACCCCCATAAGGTCTGCTACCGTCGAGAGATCTTTATCGCCCCTGCCTGAGAGGTTTATGATCATGACCTTGCCCTTACCGAGCTTCTTTGCGGCCTTCACACCATAGGCAATGGCATGCGAACTCTCAAGGGCCGGAATTATACCCTCGGTCTTACAAAGCAGCTTAAAGGCCGTTAACGCCTCTTTATCGGTTATACTCGTGTACTCTACGCGCCCGGTATCATGAAAATAAGAATGCTCCGGCCCAACGCCCGGGTAATCAAGGCCTGCTGAGATCGAGTGCGTGTGGATGATCTGCCCCTGCTTATCCTGCAAGAGATAACTCTTGCTGCCGTGCAGAACCCCAACCGTGCCGCCTGTGATAGTCGCCGCGTGTTTGCCGCTTTTAATGCCATGGCCTGCGGCCTCAACCCCTGCCATCTCGACCTTTTCGTCTTTCAGGAACGGATAGAATAACCCCATCGCATTACTGCCGCCACCAACACAGGCAATTAAAAGATCCGGCAGTTTCCCGGTCGCCTTTAATATATCTTTTCTGGCCTCTTGCCCTATCACCGCCTGAAAATCACGGACGATCATCGGGTATGGGTGCGGGCCAGCCACGCTGCCGATTATATAAAATGTATTATGGATATTGGTTACCCAGTCCCTGATGGCCTCGTTCATTGCGTCTTTCAGGGTCTTACTGCCGGACTCTACCGAGTTAACCTTCGCGCCCAGCAGCTTCATGCGCAGGACATTCGGAGCCTGTCGCACGATATCCTCACTGCCCATATAGACCTCACACTCCAGACCAAAGAGCGCAGCGACAGTTGCCGTTGCCACTCCGTGCTGACCCGCGCCGGTCTCGGCTATGATACGTTTCTTTCCCATACGACGTGCCAGCAGGATCTGCCCGATTGTATTATTGACCTTATGCGCACCTGTATGACAGAGATCCTCACGCTTCAGATATATATCCGCGCCTCCCGCAGCCTTTGTCAGACGCTCCGCAAGGTAGAGCGGCGTAGGCCTGCCGACATATTGGCTCAGATAATAGCGAAACTCTTTTTTAAAGGCCGCATCGTTTTTATATTTCTTATAGGCCTGCTCAAGCTCGATGACCGCCGGCATAAGAGTCTCTGATATATACCTGCCACCAAACTCACCGTAGTGCCCGAACCGATCCGGCATCTTTGCATTGGCAGCACAATTCTTTTTCTTAGACATTCTTAAATCCCCTTACCTTCTCGATAAATTTTCTAACCTTTTCAGGATCTTTCTTCCCGGGTGCGGCCTCTACCCCAGAACTAATATCAACACCGTAGGGCAGGTAATGACCAAGGGCTTCTTCAATGTTATCCGGCGTAAGCCCACCTGCCAGAATTATATCTCCGTCGTATTCCATATCCGTCAGGAGCGACCAGTCAAAGCTTGCTCCCGTGCCTCCGGGCTGGCCCTTGACAAATGTATCAAGCAGGATCGCCTCTGCATGATAATCAGACAAACAACATAGAGAGGCCGCGTCTTTGACGCGAAGGGCCTTTATGTAGCGCCCCTTTATAGACTCGCAATACTCAGCACTCTCCACCCCGTGCAACTGCGCGATAGTAAGGCCCGCAGTCTCTACGACTTCATTTACTCGCGCAGCAGGCTCATCTACAAAGACACCGACGGTCATAATATCAGGCGGAAGTTTTTCTATAATGCTGGCAGCTGCCTCTGGCATAATATTGCGCGGGCTTCGCTCCCAAAAAACAAAACCAAGCATATCCGCACCAAGCCCGGCGGCATGCAGCGCATCCTCCAGATTGGTTATCCCGCATATCTTAATCTTTACAGCCACAACGCGCCGCCCTTAAAACATCTCTGATTCAAGACCACCAAGGCCACGGAACTCGCGCAGTTTCTTGCCTATATCAGCTTCCCGCATAAGGGCCTCGCCTATCAAGAAACCATCGACGCCGCAGAGCTTCAACATCCTTATATCTACAAATGTATTTATCCCGCTCTCGCTCACTATAATGGTCGTTGGCGCAATCTTCATCGCAAGACGCTCTGTTGTATTTATATCGGTCTCAAAAGTATTCAGATCTCTATTGTTAATCCCTATAATCTTGGCCCCTGCCTCGGCAGCTATCTCCAGCTCCGCATCGTTGTGGACCTCAACAAGTGCATCCATGCCAAGAGAGCTGGTTAGCACTAAAAAATCTTTAAGCTTCTTGGGCGTAAGGGCTGCGACTATTAGCAATACGGCATCTGCCCCGGCGGCCCTTGATTCGTATATCTGATACGGATCAATTATAAAGTCTTTACGCAGAATAGGCAGTTTGGTCATGGCCCGTATGCTCTTTAGATATTCCAGACTACCCTGGAAAAACTTCTCATCGGTTATGACAGATAAGGCAGAGGCGGAGTTTTCGTCATAGATGCGGGCGATAGCTACGGGGTCGAAATCTTCTCTGATAACACCCTTTGAAGGCGAGGCCTTCTTGACCTCGGCGATAATGCTTACGCCCTTGGCCTCCAGAACCCTTGAAAAAGAGATTGTATCCGGCAGACCTGCCGAGACAATCTTCCGTAGCTCTGCCAAAGGGACTACTTCTTTCTGAGCCTTGACCTCTTCCTTCTTATTCTCTAATATAGTCTTTAATATTGATGCCATATTTGTCGTCATTTTACTGTCCATTGGTCATAGCAATTAGTTGTTTTAGTTTTTTCATTGGCTCGCCCGAGTTAAGTGCTCCGGCAGCTATTGTTATACCATCTTCAAGGGTTCGGGCCTTACGCGCGGCAACCAGAGCAGGGGCGGTATTTAAAAGGACTATATCTCGGTGCGGCCCGGGCTTACCCTCGAATATATCGATTATAATCTTTGCATTCACCTCTGGCCCGCCGCCTTTCAACATATCGAGAGTACATCTTTTAAGCCCGAGATCCTCAGGGATTATCCTATAGGTCTCGACCTCGCCGTCTTTCAGCTCTGAGATCTTTGTCGGTGCCGTAAGCGTAATCTCGTCAAGGCCGTCATCGCCACAGACCACAAAGGCATGCTCTGCCCCGAGATCACCAAGGACCTCGGCAAAGACCTCGGTCAAACTCTCGTCATATACGCCAACGACCTGATACCTGGCTCTGGCTGGATTAGTAAGCGGGCCAAGCATATTAAAGATCGTCCGTATGCCAAGCTCGGCTCGCACAGGGGCAGCGTACTTCATAGCACCGTGCAAGAGCGGAGCAAAGAGAAAACCGATCCCCACAACCTCTATACACCGCTCTACCGTCTTAAGGTCGGCCTCTATATTAACACCTAAAGAACGCAGAACATCTGCGCTCCCGCTCTTGGAAGAGACAGAACGATTGCCGTGCTTCGCTACCTTAATCCCACAACTGGCAACTACAAAGGCCGCTGCCGTTGATATATTAAAGGTCTGCGAGCAGTCACCACCTGTACCACAGGTATCGACGACCATAGGGTCTTTTATCTTTACTCTGGTTGCCTTCTCACGCATCACACGCGCGGCCCCGGTTATCTCGCCAGCTGTCTCTCCTTTTACTCTCAGTGCCGTTACAAAGGCCGCGATCTGCACAGAGCTCGCATTGCCGCTCATTACGTCATTCATAGCTGCGATCATCTCGTCCTGCGCCAAGTCCTCTCTTTGAACAAGTTTCGCTATTGCTTCTTTAATCATACCCGACCTCTTATACCTGCTTGTACTCTTATTTATACCGTTAACTTTAAAAAATTCCTCAATATCTGTTTGCCGGCCCCGGTCAATATCGACTCGGGATGAAACTGCATTCCTTCCAGCGCGATATCTTTATGCCTTATACCCATTATTTCATAGAGCCCGTCTTCTTCGCCTGTCCACGCGCTCACCTCAAAACAATCTGGCAGCGTTGCCTGCTCAACGATCAGCGAATGATAGCGCGTGGCCTCGAAGGGGTCATCAATGCCCTCGTAGATCGTAAGACCATCGTGGTGAACCATAGAGGTCTTTCCGTGCATTAACCGCTCAGCCCTGATAACACGCCCACCAAAGGCTTGCGCCAGTGACTGATGGCCCAGACAAACGCCAAGCACCGGGATCTTTCCGGCAAAGGCCTTTATAGCCTCCACCGAGATACCAGCCTTCGCCGGGTCACAAGGGCCTGGAGAGATCACAAGCCTATCGGGCGAGAGATCTCTGATCTCGCCGATGGTTATAACATCATTACGAAAGACCCTGACATCCTCATCCATCTCTTGAAAATACTGGACCAGATTATATGTAAACGAGTCGTAATTATCTATCATTAATAACATAACAAAACCTTCCTATTAAAGACAGTGATTATTCAAAGCCGTCTCTTGCCATCTTCACTGCCTTCAGAACACCCTTACTTTTATTTACCGTCTCTTCAAACTCTCGTTCCGGGTCGCTGTCGGCGACGATCCCGGCTCCGGCCTGCACATAGAGCCGCCCGTCCTTAGCAAGCACCGTCCTTATCGTAATACAGGTATCCATATTACCTGAGTAATCAAAATATCCGACACAGCCGCCGTAGGTCGTACGACCGTCCGGCTCAAGCTCTTCGATTATCTGCATCGAACGTACCTTGGCAGCACCCGTTAATGTACCGGCAGGAAAACAAGAACTCAGCACATCAAAGCTCGTTAGGCCGTCTAGCTTCTCCCCACGTACATTCGAGACGATATGCATGACATGGGAGTACTTCTCGATCACCATAAACTCATCGACCTCGACCGTACTCGGTTTTGCTACCTTTCCAACATCGTTGCGACCAAGGTCTACGAGCATGATATGCTCGGCAAGCTCTTTTGGGTCAGCAAGGAGTTCTTCTTCAAAGGCCTTATCCGATTGAGCGTCCTTACCCCTTGGACGCGTCCCGGCTATAGGCCTTACCGTAACCTCACCTTGATTCAAAGCGACGAGTATTTCAGGGCTAGAGCCTGCGAGCTCAATACCTGCCATACGCAGGAAAAACATATAAGGAGAAGGATTTGTGACACGCAGCGCACGGTAAATATCAAAAGACTCTACATTCTGCTCAGTCTCGAAACGCTGCGCAAGGACGGTCTGTATGACATCACCGGCCTCGATATATTCCTTGATGCGAGCAACCCCTGCCTTGAAATCTTCCTTCTTATAGTTAGATGTTACAGGCAGATGCGCGCCGCCTTTATTTATACGCACAGGGACCGGGGCGCGAAGCTTTGCCGTTATCTGATCAATCTTTTCAATCGCATTGTTGTAGGCTACCTCAGGGTCTGTGCCCTCGTCAACATATGCGCTGCAAATTACCTTTATACTATGGGCGACATTATCAAATGCCAAAAGCGTATCGGTCTGGATAAAGCAATAGTCATCGACCTTGAGCTCGTCTGTGCGACCTTTATGTTTTGGGTTACGCGGAATCTTCTCGATATAGCGGACTATATCATAGCCCATAAAACCTATAACCCCGCCTGCGAACTTAAGCCCCTCGACACCAGGCAACGTCGCCATGGAAAAACCATCGAGGTACTCGCTAAGTATCTGAAGAGGATCGCCGGTGCGCTCGGTCACCTTTCCACCCTCCGCAATAGTGACTACACCGTCCCTAGCCCTTATCACAGCCTTTGCGGAAGAGCCCAGAAAACTATAACGCCCCCATTTGTCGCCGAACTCGACGCTCTCAAGCAGGAAGGACTCACCACCGCCATCTATCTTCATAAAGGCAGAGACAGGGGTATCCGTATCGGCAAGGATGTCACGAAAGACAGGTATTATATTATTAGTCTCCGCCTTCTCTCTAAACTCAGCGAGAGTGGGGAAATACTTAGAACTTTCCATAAGTTTCCTAGATTACCATAGCACCGAATAGCAGTCAACAGACGCCATACAGCAGTTGCATGTTAGTAAAACCTTGCCCTCAATGGGCAAATAAAAAAAGGCCGCCAGCTAGATAGCTGCGGCCTGAATGATTATACTTATAGAAAGAAAATCAGAGAGAGGACGCAGTCGCAGCTATACCCTGCCACTGCCACCAGTAACCAAAAACTCCCTCGCAATATGTTAAAGCCTGCTGTTCTCTCATAACCTATTCAATATACACCAAAACACGGCCTAAAGTCAACCAGGTAGAATCTTTCAGGCAATTAGGCAATAAAAAAAGGCGGAGTCTTTAAAGACTCCGCCTCGTTAGATTCAAAATTTAATGCCGTTTACTCTGCTGTTGCAGCCTCAGCCGGAGCGACCTCTTCGGTAAGCTCGATTATCGACATCGGAGCACAATCGCCGTTCCTGAAACCAATCTTCAGCATCCTTGTATAACCACCCTGACGATCCTTAAAAAGAGGGGCTATATCAACAAAGAGCTTCGTGACATTGGTCTTGCTTCTAAGAAATGCCATGGCACGTCTTCTTGATGCAAGATCCCCTGCCTTACCTAAGGTTATCATACGCTCTGTGTAACGCCTGAGCTCCTTGGCCTTGGCAGTCGTTGTCTTGATCCTGCCGTGTTTAAGAAGGTCGTTGGTCATATTGGCCATCATGCACCTGAGGTGACCACGCGTCCTTTTGAATTTCTTTATGTCTCTATTGTGTCTCATAAAATTAACCCGCCTTTATATCAATTACTCGGAGCCCTTACGCTCCTACTCGGAGTCCTTACGCTCCAAAAGTTTCCTATCTAGATCCTTTCTGGTAAGAAAGCCCTCAAGCTGCATACCGAAGTCCAAGCCCATAACCTGCAATATCTCTTTAATTTCATTTAAAGATTTACGGCCGAAGTTCTTGGTCCTGAGCATTTCCTGCTCGCTCTTCTGTACCATCTCGCCTATATATTTTATATTGGCATTCTTCAGGCAATTTGCGCTGCGAACCGAGAGCTCAAGCTCCTCAACCGTCTTGAAGAGGTTCTCATTGAACCAAGGCTTGCTCTCCAGTTCCTCGTCAAGCTCGACCTCTACCTCATCTTCCTTCTCTTCAAATGGTATAAAGACCGTCAGTTGATCCTTCAGGATCTTAGCGGCTATTCCCATAGCAGTCTTCGGATCGGTCGCACCGGTCGTCCAAAGCTCCATTACAAGCCTGTCGTAGTCCGTAATCTGACCGACCCTTGCTTGCGTTACATCAAAGTTAACCCTTATAACCGGCTGAAAAACAGAGTCAATAGGGATAGTTCCTATCGGCTGATCTTCATCTTTATTCTTTTCGGCAGGAACATAACCCTTACCGCTATTGGCTGTAAGGTCACACTCGATATTGCCGTCGCTGCCGATGGTTGCCAAGTAAAGTTCCGGGTTCAAGATCGTAACAGAGTCGTCGCAGACTATATCGGCTGCCGTGACTTCTTTTGGGCCAGTTACGTTTATGGTTAGAGCCTTGGCCCCTTCGCCATCAATGCGCAGTCTTACCTGCTTAAGGTTAAGTATTATATCTGAGATATCTTCCTTTACCTTTGGTAAAGTAGAGAATTCATGAAGAACACCGTCAAAGCGTACAGCCGTTATGGCCGCACCCTGCAAGGAACTTAGAAGAATCCTACGAAGAGAGTTACCTATTGTCTGACCGTAGCCTCGCTCTAAAGGCTCGGCAACGAATTTTCCATAAGTATCGTCGCACTTATCAATATCTAGTTTCTTAGGTTTAATAAGCTCACGCCAATTCTTTTGCATCTCTCCCCCGTCTGGTTTATATAATTAAATAATATTTGTATGCACCTGCAAAAACTAACTTTAATGCTGGAGGCCCGTCTTTTGCCGCCCCCTGATGCCATCAAATAATCTATTACTTCGAGTAAAGCTCTACTATCAGATGCTCTTCTATCGGGAAGGTAACATCGGTCCTTATCGGCTCTCTCAAGACCTTACCCTTAAAGCTATCCTTCTCCAAGAACAACCACTCAGGAACACCACGCCTGTCCACAGCCTTAAGGCTATCGGTAAACTTGGCAACCTTCTTCTTGTTCTCGGCAACGGCTATTACATCATCGGCTTTAATCCGGTAAGAAGGAATATCGACCTTCCGCCCATTTACCGTTAAGAGTCCGTGCGCAACCAGAACTCTGGCCTCTCTACGAGAGTTGGCCAAGCCAAGCCTATAGACAACATTATCAAGACGCCTTTCCAAAAGCGAGATCATCACCTCACCGGTAACGCCCTTGGTACGCTCGGCCTTTTTAAAGAGGTTATTAAACTGCCCCTCTAAAAGCCCGTACATACGCTTGACCTTCTGCTTTTCTCTAAGCTGAAGTGCGTACTCGCTGACTTTACCACGCCCCTGACCGTGCTGGCCTGGCGGATAACTCCTTCTCTCAAATGCACATTTATCGGTAAAACATCTATCGCCCTTCAGAAAGATCTTAACACCTTCCCTCCTACAGAGCCTGCAAACTGCTTCAGTATAACCAGCCAAAGTCTTCCTCCTTTAAACCCTACGCCTCTTGGGCGGCCTGCACCCATTGTGCGGTAT
>CAZUFI010000006.1:0-1454 GCA_964618745.1 uncultured Thermodesulfobacteriota bacterium
TGGAAGAGGGGCTGGAAGGCCTTGTTCATATCTCTGAGCTTAATCGAGGGCAACAAAAGGGCACAGGCGTTAACCTCGGTGATATCGTCGAGGTAGAGATACTAAACGTAAACCCTGATGAAAAGAAGATTGGTCTGAGCATCAGGCAGATAATCAAGGTTGCTGTCTCAGAGAAGGCAGAGGCAGAGTCAACGGAAGCCTGTGAGACAAAAGATGGTTGTGAGGCAGCAAGTGCTGACCAAACAGCGGATGCTGCTCAAACAGCGGATGCTGCTCAAACAGCGAATGCTGCTCAAACAGCGAATGCTGCTGAGACAACGGACGCCTGTGAGGCAGAGAAGACCGAGGCTGTAGAAGAGCCAAAAGAGGCTTGTGAGGCAGCGGATGCTGACCAAACAGCGGATGCTGCTAAAACAGCGGATTGTTCTGCTACTCCCGGTGTTGGCGAGCCAGAACCTACTGCTTAGTCCTGGTGATTGTAGTGGGTAAAGAGTTTTAAGGAGTTTAATAGACCTTTTGAAGAGCGCGATAAAGACTATATTAGCTGTGATCGGTGGCTTTGTCGTAGTTATAATAGCGATATCGGTTACTATTGCTCTCTTTGCAGGTGGTTCAAAGCTTGATTTTGGCGATAAGATCGCTGTTATAGATATAAAGGGGGTTATTATGGACCCCCGCGCCGTTAATACCGCGCTAAGTGATTATGCAAAGCGTGATGACGTAAAGGCAGTGGTTCTTAGGATAGATTCTCCGGGCGGTGCCGTTGGTCCCGCTCAGGAGATATACCGTGAGGTTCAGCGTTTTCGCACCAAGAAAAAGATAGTAGCCTCGATGGGCTCGGTAGCAGCCTCTGGCGGCTACTACATCGCAGCCGGTGCAGATAAGATAGTAGCTAACCCGGGGACGATTACCGGGAGTATCGGCGTTATAGTAGAGTTTATGAATACTCAGGAGCTCTTTAAGAAGATTGGGCTTAAGGGTACGGTAATAAAGAGTGGTACTTTCAAGGATACCGGCTCTCCTCTTAGAGAGTTGACCGAGACCGAGAAGAAACTCTTAGGTGCGGTTGTAAACGACATTCATAGCCAGTTTGTAGAGGCCGTGGCTCAGGGGCGTAATATGAAGCCTGAGGATGTCGCAGTTATCGCCGATGGCAGGATCTTTTCCGGGGCACAGGCCATGAGGCTTGGTCTGGTTGATCAGCTAGGCAGTCTGGAAGACGCCATAAACGAAGTGGCAAGGCTCGCAGGCATCGAAGGCAAGCACTCTGTAATATATCCGCAAGAAAGACATGGGCTATTAAAAGAGCTTTTAGGTGCTGATGCCAGCAGCTATCTTCAAAGTATAGTTAGTAGTACTCGTATAATGTATATGACTGAACTCTTAAGATGATTGGCAGTAACCCGTCGGTGGCGGAAGGAGATTGTTTTATGACCAGGAGTGAGCTTGTAGAA
>CAZUFI010000006.1:1554-6813 GCA_964618745.1 uncultured Thermodesulfobacteriota bacterium
GCCTAGGGCTATACTTAAAAGCATCGTTGTCTATGGCAGACGAGTAAAACAGGCAGGCCGCTGCCAAGGCCTTAAAAATATAAATGCCAAGACTAGACAGAGTTGACAGGTAAATCCAGATCTAGCACGGCAATACATTAGGACTATAATAAAGACATGAGGCAAGATGACCATGAGAAATCTCTGGGCCCCATGGCGTATGGACTATATAAAAAAAGAAAAGACAGAAGAATGCGTTTTCTGCACCGCACCGGATAAAGAGCTAGAAGATTCTCTTGTAGTTTTCGAGGGTGCTCTCTCAACCGTCCTGCTTAACAAATACCCTTACAACAACGCTCACCTGCTTATCGCCCCTAAAAGACACAAGGCCGAGCTGGAAGACCTTAGTGTCGAAGAATCGCTGGACCTGCAAAGGCTACTGCGCCACTCGGTAATGGTGCTTAAAAAAACCATAAACCCCGATGGTTTAAATATCGGACTCAACCTCGGAGTAGCAGCAGGGGCCGGTATCGCGGACCATCTGCACTGGCATGTGGTGCCGCGCTGGAAAGGGGATACCAACTTCATGACATCGGTCGGCGATATAGGAGTGATCCCCGAGCATATTTTAAAGACTCAGGAAATGCTGCGCCCGTATTTTGAAAATATCAGTTAGCTAATCACAAATACACCTTTCAATAATAACCATCCTAATAATTTAATAAAAAGCTTGACAAAAAGAGTTGGTTATTATACATTACCCCCACAATTTAAACTAACCCGCGTAACTGACGGAATCAAGGTGGTGTACCACCGGGGAGCGCAGGGAGAGTGAAAGTAGCATAGTCGACCGTCTGGGCAGGGAAACAACATGTGGATATAACTCTACGTGGAGGTTTTTCTTTAGCCTTGACGGTTTTTTTGTGTCTTAAAAAATGAGAACGGCATTAAACAGCTTTACTTGACAAAAAGTCTAAAATTTGGTTAACTTTCTTGTTCTAGAGTAAGGTAGATAAAATCTCTCAGAGTTTGATCATCAGTAAAAAAAAACATTTTAAGATACAAACAGGAGGTCTACAATGTCAGCAAAGATTATCTACACAGGGGTTGACGAAGCACCCGCACTAGCTACTTACTCTTTCCTACCTATTATCCAGGCTTATACAAATGGCTCGGGTATATCAGTGGAGACAAGGGACATATCTCTTGCCGGAAGAATCATCGCAAACTTCCCGGATGACCTCACAGAAGATCAGAAAATACCAGATGAGCTGACGGCCCTTGGCGTACTTGCCAAGACACCGGAGGCTAACATCATTAAGCTTCCAAATATCAGCGCATCTATTCCGCAGTTGAAAGATGCCATCAAAGAACTTCAGGGTCATGGCTATAAGATTCCTGACTACCCGGAGAACCCGCAGACCGATGCAGAGAAAGAGATACAGGCAAGGTTTTCAAAGGTTTTGGGTAGTGCCGTTAACCCGGTACTCAGAGAAGGAAACTCAGATCGTCGCGCAGCCGTAGCCGTCAAAGAGTTTGCAAAGAAGAACCCGCATTCAATGGGCGCTTGGAGCTCGGACTCGAAGTCACACGTATCATCAATGACAGACGGCGACTTCTTCTCTAACGAGAAGTCAACTACCATAACAGAGGCAACTACGGCAAAGATTGAGTTTGTCGATGGTGACGGTAACGTAACCACATTAAAGGAAGGTATTGAGTATCAGGCTGGCGAGGTTGTTGACGCTACCTTTATGAGCAAGAACGCTCTTACCGCATTTCTTGAGGATCAGATCAATGATGCTCTGGATAAGGACATACTCTTTTCTCTTCACATGAAGGCCACTATGATGAAGATCTCTGATCCTATCATCTTCGGTCATTGCGTAAAGGTCTTCTATAAAGAAGCACTCGATAAGCACGCCGATACAATCGCAGAGCTTGGCGTTAACTTTAATAACGGTCTTGGCGACCTCTACAATAAGATAAAGAGCCTGGACGAAGGCAAGAGAACCGAGATAGAGGCTGACATTCAGGCCGTCTACGAAACTCGCCCTGCAATCGCGATGGTTGACTCGGATAAGGGTATAACAAACCTTCACGTACCAAGTGATGTAATCATCGATGCCTCGATGCCAGCGGCGATCCGTACATCAGGGCAGATGTGGGGCCCGGACGGTGAGCAGAAGGACACGAAGTTCGTAATCCCTGACCATAGCTACGCAAGCCTTTATCAGGCAACCGTAGATAATTGTATAGAAAACGGCGCATATGACCCTGCAACAATGGGTACTGTACCTAACGTCGGACTTATGGCTCAAAAGGCCGAAGAGTACGGCTCACATGACAAGACATTTGAGGCACCATGCAATGGTACGATCCGTATCGTAGACGCAGCCGGCAACACAGTGCATGAGCATAAGGTTGAGCAGGGTGATATCTGGCGTTCGTGTCAGGTAAAGGACGCTCCTGTTAAGGACTGGGTAAAGCTTGCCGTAACTAGGGCACGCGCAACAGGCGCTCCGGCTATCTTCTGGTTGAACTCAGCAAGGGCCCATGACGCAGAGCTTATCACCAAGGTAAATCTGTACCTGAAAGACCATGACACAGAGGGTCTTGATATCAGCATAAAGCCGGTTAAAGAGGCAGCAACAATATCATTACAGAGAATGAGAGAAGGTAAAGATACCATCTCTGTTACAGGAAACGTCCTTAGGGATTACAACACCGATCTCTTCCCGATCCTTGAGCTAGGAACAAGTGCCAAGATGCTTTCAATTGTTCCTCTTATGCAGGGTGGTGGTCTTTTTGAGACCGGTGCCGGTGGATCTGCCCCGAAGCATGTTCAGCAGTTCCAGAAAGAAGGTCATCTCCGTTGGGATTCACTTGGTGAGTTCCTTGCACTCGCAGAGTCTTTTGAGCACCTTGGTAATGCCACGGGTAATGATAAGGCAAAGCTCTTTTCCAAGACCCTTGGTGTGGCAAACTGTAAGTTCCTTGACAGCAACAAGTCACCATCGCGCAAATGCGGCGAGCTCGACAACCGTGGCAGTCACTTTTATCTAGCCATGTACTGGGCCGAGGCACTTGCAGCGCAGACAGAGGATGCCGAGCTTAAGTCTCGTTTTGGTAGCGTGGCAATGGAGCTTCAGAGGAATGAGGCGCAGATTTTCGGTGAGTTGATCTCGGCTCAGGGCAGCCCGGTAGATATGGGTGGTTACTTCCATCCGTCACCTGAGAAGGTAGCAACGGCCATGCGCCCTAGTGTTACATTTAACAAGATCGTAGATACTCTTTCAGCCGAGACTGTCTAGAACTAAAACGAGAGGTAGTTTTAACACTTATGCCGTCTGAGTCGAGTGTAGCTCGACTCAGACGGCAATATAATTATAAATTAGCCAAACACAGAACTTCGGAGGTACGAGATGCAATTAACAGGACTACTTTGGGGGCAGAAGCTCCTTAAAAAGGTCGATTATCCGGTTGCCAAGGTCTTAGGGCCAGAGGCCAGTGTGGATGATATCAAGGGACTCATCAATGATTGCGGAGCTGTCTTTATCAAGCCGATCTTCAAGGGCGGCGTTGGTAAGAAGGGCAAATCCGGTCTTATCGGACGCGCGACGGATATAACGCATGCACTTGAGGAAAAAGAGCGTCTTTACTTTGCCGAACATGTTGTCGGCAATGAGTGCGCAAAGGCCGACGGCGTAACCTTCGAGGGTTCTGTACCAGCAGAGCACGAAATATATTTTTCTATATCAGACTCAACACAGTACCGTGCACCTATGATGACTATAACCCATCACGGCGGAGTGGATATCGAGGAGCTACCTCCTGAGAAGATCCAGGAAGTTCCTTTTGATCCTCTTACAGGTCTTAAGAGCTATCACGTACTTAATGCATTGGAGGCACTTGGCGCACCAAAGGCTATAATCAGCCCACTGGTTCAAAACCTTCCTAAACTGTGGACACTTTATAACAACTACGGAATGAATATGCTGGAGCTTAATCCGATACGCATGTCACCGAACAAGAAGGGTAGGCTCATCCCAGTTGCCTGCGACTTTAAGGGGTCTTTTGATCAAGATGATCCGGCATGGACAAGGCTTGATCTACCCAGCCATCTCTTTGCCTCTGATTACTCGGAGTTTGAGCAGGAGATCAACCAGCTCAGAACCTATCAGGGCCAGAGCGATGTTTTTGTCATTAACCCAAAGGGTACGATAACAGCACCTACATTTGGCGGCGGAGCAAATGCTCTGGTAACCGAGCTATTAGGCGAGAAGGCAACGATATCATCTGACTTTGGCGGTAACCCACCATACGCGAAGATGAATGATATCTCACGGATAGTCTTTAAGTACTGGCTCAAGCAATCTAACGTCCTCTTTATAATCGGTGGCAAGGCCAATAATACCGATATCTACGAGACCTTCAGAGCAATGGCCGATGCCTTGAGACTACACTTTCAGGAATATGGCCCAACCCCGCTATTTGTCGTTGTCGGCAGAGGCGGACCAAACTTGATTCGTGGCCTTAACTACATGAAGGACACGCTTGACCAGTTGAAGTTGCCTTATAAGATCTTTGGCCATGACAGTGCTATGAGCGAGGTAGTAAACTACGCGCACAGAGCGGATGAATGGATGACTAAAGAAGGTGCGGCAATGATGGAGAAGAAGATGACGGGCGCAGTTCCAGAGATGGCAACTACATAGATTTCTTCTTTGCGCTTTTAAAGGCTATTTTAATGAACTTTAAAAAACAAACATAGGACGGAAGAGTTATGCATAAAGAGGGCGTAAAGAGTTTTCCATACTTTTTAGGTGTTAATTCACTGGCAGAGATGGCAACAAAAGAAGACACGGTCTGTGTGCTTAATATACTTGGCAACGAGAGCCGTACGGTTACCCCTGTTAGCCATGAGTTCTCGGGGCAGAACATAGTCTTTGGAACGGGTCCAGGTAAATCAGGACAAAAGCTTGAGACAAAGAAAGGAAATATCCCGGTCTATAACTCGATCAAAGAGGGAATGGAGGCCGGTCATACTTTTAATACCCTTGTCGTCTATCTTCCGCCAAGCGGCGTTAAGGACGGCGTGGCCGAGGCGGTGCGCTTTAACCCTGACCTTAAAAAGGTAGTAATCCTTACCGAGAAGGTCGCGGTAAGCGACAGTAGGACAATACGCGCGATATGCCAGACAAATGGCGTAGATGTATTCGGTGCAAATTGTCTGGGAATAGCTGATGCGTGGAATAACGTACGTATTGGTGGAGCACT
>CAZUFI010000006.1:6913-18081 GCA_964618745.1 uncultured Thermodesulfobacteriota bacterium
CAAATTGTCTGGGAATAGCTGATGCGTGGAATAACGTACGTATTGGTGGAGCACTCGGGGGCAGCAAGCCTAATGAGTCGCTGGTTAAGGGGTCGGTCGCACTTTTTTCTAACTCGGGTAACTTTACTACAACAATTGCTGTTTATCTCTTAACGCAGGGTTGGGGTACGACGACTAGCCTATCAAGCGGTAAGGACGTATATATTCACTACGGCCCGGCAGAGTTCTTTCACGCTCTTGACAATGACGACAGATCGACCTCAGCCGTCATATATGTGGAGCCCGGCGGGTACTACGAGCATGGTCTTAACATCACCAAGCCAACGGTAGCCTGCATAGTCGGTCGCTGGAAGGCAAGACTCTCCAAGGCCTGTGGCCACGCAGGAAGCCTTGCCGGCTCTGGAGATGATGCAAAGGCCAAAGAAAAATGGTTTATGGATTATTTTGGTGTTAAAGACCTCTACACGCCTGAGAACCCGGTAGCCTCAAAGAAGGGTGCTGTTGTTACCAATATCGCCTATATCCCGGAGGCACTGACGGCTGTACAGAAACTCAACGGTATAGAGTCTGATTTTGCGCCCAGAGGAGACCTCTCGCTTAAGTGTTGGTTCTCTAGCACTGCTGGTTATAAGCTACCTAAGGATCTGGACGTTCAGCCTGTTAAGGCTATATCTCCTTATGGTGAGCAGATAGATGTAATATCGAGGCAGAAGGGAGCGCAGCTTCCTCGCCAGACAATGAAGGACACAAGTGGTGCTTCAATGATGGATCCAAAGACCCAGGTCTCCAAGATCCACGGCCTCTCAATACTAGAGGCCTCAAAGCGCACCTTGGAAGAGAACCTCGTATTCTCGCTTCTTAAAGAGTATCCTGACGCATACGGCAAAAAACTTGCCAATATCGCTCTGAACTCTTTTGTAAATCACAATAACGATGCCTCGCTTATCGCTGCCAATGCAGCACGCGAAAATGGCAACTCTCCAAATACCGTACTCTCAGCGGCAGTTGCAATAGTCGGTAAGGGCAAGGTCAAGGACTCTATTGCAACGACCAAGATATTGATCGACAAGTTCCAGCACACAGGCCTTGTTAATCCTAGCGAGGACTTTGATTACTCGGATATCTTAAAGGGGCTTACCGATGACAACAAGGCAGCTCTTTCTCATCCTAACCCGTGTGCCAGAGGCATTATGCTTAAAGATGCTCTGGAAGGCATGGAGAGGCCATCGGTATTTGTTAACTTTGTTATAGAAGCTTCCGATGGTAAGCCGTCGAGCAGCGCGCTTCTGGCCGCTCTCTGGACGACCCTAGCGTGGAACGCTTATATGACCAAGGATATCAGTAAAGCAACGCTTACGACCCTTTCCTGGCACTCAAGGATCTTCTCGACGATGGTCGGCTGTAGTGTGCCTACAAAGAAGCATACCGATACCAGCTTCTGCGGTATTGGCAACACCGAGCTTGTCAAGGACTGGGGCTTTACCGAGACGGCTTTTCTGGCCCTGATCGGACGTAAACCAACAGAAGACGAGCTCTTTGAGTTCTCAATGCTCCTTGGTCTCATCATCACCAACGGGCCGGGGACGATATCAGCGCAGGGTGCTAAGGGCGGCGTAAGTGCCGACGGCCCAGCTGAGACCGAGCGCGTACAGATCAATAAGGCCATGATCGGCTTTATGACTCATACCGGTTTTGCCCATGGTGGTAATGGCTATGAGGCAATTGCATTCCTTATCGAGAGATTCAAGGAAGAGGGCCTTAAAGACCCGGCAAGCCCGAAACACGGCCTTGATCTTAAATCGATCTCCAGTAAATACGCCGACTGGTACAAGGCCTATAAGGCCGAGCAGAAGTCAATCGGCAATATCGAGTATAAGAAGATACCTTGCGTTAATCATCCGATCTTTAAAGGTAAGCCGGTTAATTTTGATCCGCGCGAGCGTTTCGTGACCGAGCTCTTTGAGGAGAAGGGTATATACAATATCTTCCTGGACTTCTATAGTAATCTGGTGAACTCACTCTTTGAGTCAAAGGTAACGAAAGAGGTCTACTGCGTAAACGTCGATGCTGTTATCGCCGTAATACTGCTGAAGATAGTCTGGAAGCCATTTATCGAGGGGACTATCTCAGACGAAGAGGTAGAGACAGCGGCATTTACGACCTTCCTCTTTGGCCGTATGATAGGTTGCGCCGCCGAGGTTGACGACCATACCAATAGGGGAAGGAATATGGATACCAGGACGGCAGCGAGCAAGTGCTTGTATGTAAGATAGACTGGTAGATATAAAGATTAAAATAAGAGCTTTTATCATCTCGCGATAGATGGTAAAGGTTAATAAAATCAATAATATAAAACCCCGGGGCGACCCGGGGTTTTTTTCTTTGACATGCCCTTATCCATGGTATAACGTATATTGATAGAGACTATAAGAGCTTGCCCACCTCTAAAAGGAGGCCATAGTGAACAATAGATTAAATACCAATACAAAGGCAAAGAATAGTCGGCTTTTCCTAGTCATCGCTGCTTTGATAATTATAAGCGGTGTGGCGATAATATTTTTTCTATCATCTGGAGGCGAGACGCCAGAGAACGATAACATGGTTGTGCGTAAAAGCATCCGTGTAACAGACCCGACAAAGCCTGCCGTAAGTAATCAGACAACCGGGGTAACTACTGCCCAGGCGAAGGCTGCCACAGCGAAAGCTGTTTCATCTAAGGCTGTTTCATCGAAAGCTGCTTCAGGCGAAGCTGCATCATCGAAAGCTACCTCGGCGAAGGCTGTTTTGGCAGCGAAGGCTGTTTCGGCAGCGAAAGCTGTTTCATCTAAGGCTAGTTCATCGAAAGCTACTACGGCTAAGGCTGTGAAGCGTGGGATGTATGCCATTCACGTAGCGTCATTTCACGGTGAAAAATATGCCAGACGTCTGGAGCGTGCTATAAATAGTGCCGGTTACAATGCCTACATAACGACCTTTGTAAAGGACAATGTCACCTGGCATAGGGTAAGGGTTGGTTTCTTTGAGGCAAAGAACGATGCCAAGAAGACCTCTGCTATTATTTCAAAGAGGTTTAAGCAGCCCGGAGCATGGATAGTCAGACCTCCTAAGGACGAGGTAGAGAAGAATCAAATATAATCATCTTGGATATATATTGCAAAACCCCTATTTATGAAGAATAACCCTGGATCCGGCACAGCCGGTATGAATATAACCAAGAGCGATGAGAAAGTAGTAAAATACGTCTTTATCGAGACCTTTGGCTGTCAGATGAATGTAGGAGACTCCGAGCGGATGGTTAGTCTTCTCGCGGACTCGGATTTTATAGAGACAGAGGACCCTAAAAAGGCCGACCTGATTATACTCAATACTTGCAGTGTACGCGATAAGGCCGAGCAGAAGGTCTATAGCTCGGCAGGCAGGTACAGAGAGCTTAAAGCGGAAAAGCCGGAGCTTATACTAGGGATCAGCGGCTGTGTCGCGCAGCAAGGTGGCGAAGGGCTGCTTAAAAGAATGCCATATATAGATATGGTAGTCGGCACGCACAACGTCCATAAAATTTCAGCTATAGTCAGTAAGATACGCAGCGGTGGTAAGCGCAGAAGCACAACCGAGATGTATGATACCTTATCGCCGGATGAATATGCCTTAAATGCAGATAGTTATAAAAATAAAGTGAAGTCTTTTGTCAGTATTATGCGTGGCTGTAATAACTTCTGTACGTATTGTATCGTCCCGTATGTCAGGGGGCGCGAGGTAAGCCGAAGCCTTGCTGATATAGAAAAAGAGGTTAATGCACTGGCCGGGGGAGGGACGAAAGAGATAACCCTTATAGGACAGAATGTAAATTCTTACGCAGGTGAGGTTAGCTTTCCCGATCTTATCAGGCGCATTTGTTTGATTGGTGGTATAGAGAGGGTAAGGTTTGTGACCTCTCACCCAAAGGATATCTCCGAAGAGCTGATTTACCTTTACGGTGAAGAAGAAAAGCTCGTAAAAAGCCTTCACCTGCCACTCCAGTCCGGCTCGGATACGATTCTGGAGCGTATGGGGCGGGGCTATACAAGCGGTTCTTATATGGCCAAAATCAATCTTTTAAAGAAATTATATCCCGATATGGCCATAACAACTGATATAATTGTAGCGTTCCCCGGTGAGAACGAGGCTGACTTCGAGGCTACAATAAATATAATTAAAGAAGTAGAGTTTGACGGAATATTCTCATTTAAATATTCGCCAAGGCCGGGGACAAAGGCCGAGGAATTTACGGCAGATCATATCGAAGTTGGTATTGCAAAGAAAAGGCTCTCTACGCTCCAGGAGCTTCAAAAAGAGATCGGCAAAAGAAAGAGCCACGCCATGGTTGGCACTAATCAACTGGTATTGGTCGAGGGCCAGAGCAAGACGGACGCAACCGAGCTTACCGGAAGAACGCCGTGCAACAGGGTTGTAAATTTTTCGTCTAAAAACCTGGCCGCCGGTGATATCGCCAGTATTTCAATTGTCAGTGCTTACGCAAATTCACTCAGAGGAGAATGCTGATGAATACTACATTGAAAGCAAAACTCATCGAGATGAAGATAACGGGTATTACTATCGATCCGTTTACTAATGCGCCTATCGTAATACTTAAAGGCCGTGATGATTCTTCGATTGTACTACCTATCTGGATCGGGGCACTGGAGGCCAGCGCGATAGCGGCTGAAATGGAGGAGGTGAAGTTTGCCCGTCCTATGACTCATGACCTGATAAAAGCCTTAATGAACAAGACCAAAACAAAGGTTGAAAGAGTAGAGATCAACGATTTGGTAGATAACGTCTATTATGCAAATATATTTATGGAAGATAATAATGGTTATGCCCACTGCCTGGACTCCAGACCAAGCGATGCTATAGCGGTAGCACTTAGAATGGCTGCTCCTATCCTTGTATCGATTGATGTGATAGAACGTTCTGAGAATATTGGACAGGGCAGCAAGGAGCAAAGCCAGTCTGTCTCAGATGTAAAGAACGAGACGGCTGGCCCCGAGGCGGCTTCGGATATGCTGAAAGATCTTGGACCTGAGGCATTTGGCAAATACAAGATGTAAGCGCCACGGCTTCAGCATTATACCACTATACAGATTCTCGGTTGCGATATATATAAATGGCCCAGGTAAAAAACAACGCTGAAAAAACTAACTTCTCTCTCACCTCAGATTCCTCAAAGTTAGGGGATGAGCGTCTTTACGACTCGTACTTTATAAATGAGTACGGCAGGCTTGAGACGCTGCGCTCCGAGAGATACGGTAACGCCTTCTCTGTCATCGTAATTCATGTCGAGTCTTTTTATAATGGTAAAAAGACCCCGTCTCGCAAAGGTCTTCTTGAGTTTCTAAAGATTCTCGTAAGGACTACGAACAAGGTAATACGCGGCTCCGATATAGCAGGAATTCTTGAAGATAAGAGAGTAATATTAATACTGCCGCATACAGCCTACTTTGACTCACTCATTACCATACGCAAACTCGCCAGAGCTCTGAAGTTCTGCACAAAGACAGAGCCCTACGCGACCATTATATATTCTCAGGCAACGTATCCAAAAGACGCCAATGGCTACGGAGAGCTCGTGGCCGTAGCCACCAGACGAATTCAGGAGCGACTGGATTCGTTGTTAGAACGCCTTGACTTTCGCGGTGAACTCTTCTGGGAGATGGCAGCGGCACTGACAGGTAATGAGCTTGAAGAGCAAGACTCCTCGACCTTTTATATCGGGGCGGACCACGACCTGCCAAATTCTTTTATTGATACCCTCAATACAACGATCTTGCAGGAGGTCGCGCGTAACCATAGCAGCCGTGGGATTCTCTATATGGGGGTAAAGAAGTACAAAGAAGACCTACCTATTATTAGCTCTTTGCACTCGATCAATAAAACAAATACAAAGATATATATCGTCGGTCAAGGTGAGGACAAGAAAAAACAGGTCGGCCCTGCTACGGCACTGCTACTTGCGGACAATAGATTGCTCAATACATATTTTACCTTATTTTTTAATGAAGATACGGCCTACGCAATATTCTGTAATGAGAGTTGGGGAGACGCGCATAGTTGTTTTCACACAAGTGATCCGTATATTGTTGAAGCCCTTATCGAGAAGTTCCAGCAGGATTACTCGCTACAGGAGAGACTGTAATGAGTATAGAAAAAAGGATTTTATTGGCCCTTAAAAGCAAAGAGGACTTTACTGAGTTCATAGGATTTCTCCAGCGAGCCAAGCATCCGCATACTATAGCTACCAATGGTGCTAAGGCAATGGAGCTTGCCCTCGACAATCTACCATCGCTGGTAATCGTTGATTGCCAGCTGCCTCTGATAGAGGGCTCACACCTGTTTAGGATACTGCGCAACAACCCTTATACCTCGGACGTTCCCTTTCTTTTTATATCCAACAGGCCGTTGGATATAAAAGGTTTTAATGTGGGTGTAGATATCTTTGTTACCCGCCCTTTTCTATGGGAAGAGCTGCATGAACAGATAAAGCGATCTTTAGCATGCTCGGTTAGCGCACGGAAGATGGGAGATAAAGAGATCCAGGGTAGGTTATCCAGAGCTCCTCTTGTCGATATTTTGCAGATGCTTCACATGAACAAAAATGAAGGCGAGCTAAATCTGACAAAGGGCGATCTGCAAGGAGCAGTCTATCTAAAGGATGGCGAGATATATAACGCAGTATGCGGTAAGGTAGAGAGAGAAAAAGCCCTTTTCAGGTTACTTACATGGAAGGACGGGGTCTTTGAATACCGCCCTTTAAGGTTAACCCTGGAGCGTAAGATTCAGTCCAGAACAGAACATTTGCTGATGGAAGCTATGCGCCAGCTAGATGAACTGGAAAACTCAAAGGATAAGTTTCCAAGCATTAATCTCAGGATCGGGCCAGATGTAGATACCAACGCGCTGCCAACAGGGCTTAAGCCTGTAATGTATGAGGTACTCAAGCTCGTTGAATATTATCCGCGTGTCGGTGATGTGATAGAGCACTGTAGTTTTACCGATTATGAGGTCTATAGTACAATCGCTAACCTGCTTGGTAGAGATATTCTGAAAAAACTTGATATGGAGGACGATAAGACTAGCACGGGACATCAGGCTGTCACCCCTGCGCAGGCCATCAAGATAAAAGAAAAGGTCATCTCCAACTGGTCGGGGATGATGCTTGCCGACTACGGTAAGATCATGATCCTCTCTTCCTCTCCTGATCTGGTAAAGGCACTGGCACATACGCTTAAGTTTCTACCTGATTTTTCTCTAAACTCAAAGAGCCCAATCGTTCGCGGTGGCGTGGAGAGCAGCAGAGTCATCGGTGAGATAGGTTCTATCAAGCTTTATGGTAATATGGAGGTAACGCTCTTTTCAACACCACTGGCTGCTCGTATGGGGCCTTTTTTAAGGTCTTTTTCTACCAATATTTTAGGCCTGATTATTCTCTGGGACTCAACCGACACGCAGCTTCTTTCGAGACTTAAGGCAGGTAAAAATATTATTCTCTCAAAGCGTCGCGTCCCGGTTGTGCATATAAATCTAGGCGCATCCGAGCCGGAGAGCCAGGTATATGATGAATATTGCAAAGGCCTCAATGTTAAAAAAGAAGAAAACACTTATAACCTCTCCAACTCTGATCACATGATGGCCTTTGAAATATTTCAAAGATTATTGCTGGATATCTCAGGTGAGGGGTTTGTGACCTCAAGGGTGCATTAATTATGATAGATCTACATATGCATACAATACATTCCGACGGCGAGCTTGTTCCGGCTGAGCTGGTATCAAGGGCTGGCCGGGCCGGGTACAAGGCACTGGCAATCACAGACCACGTTGACCGCTCTAATATAGAGGCTGTGATAGAAAACCTCTTGAAGTTTACCGGTAGCATGGCTGCCGCAGGAGCCATCAAAGTCTTGGCAGGAGTTGAACTGACCCATCTGGTGCCAACAGATATCGGGGCTATGACGACCTTTGCTCGCAAGCTTGGTGCGGAACTCGTTATCTGCCACGGTGAGACAATCGTAGAGCCTGTGCCGGTCGGGACAAATCTGGCGGCAATCGAGGCCGGTGTTGATATACTTGCTCATCCGGGCCTTATAAATGAGGCTGAGTGCAGGCTAGCGGCAGAAAAAGGTGTATACTTTGAAATAAGCGCACGTAAGGGGCACAGTCTTTCCAATGGTCATATCGGTGCGATGGCAAGCCGTTTTAATGTAGAGATGGTTCTTAACTCGGATCTGCATTCGCCAACAGAGTTTTTAACAGAAGAGTTTTCCAGAAACGTGGCACTCGGTGCCGGTCTTGACAAAAACAACTACGAAAAAATGAGGAAAAATGCAGAAGATATTATTAAAAAATACGCGCTATAGAACTACGACGGCATTATCAATACTTTTTGTTTTTTTCCTGCTCTGCATCTCTGGCGTTGCAGATGCTGCTGAAAAAAAACAAGACAATTCCAATGCCTTTGTAATCAGTAAAAAAACAAGCCGCTCTCAGAACTCGATAAGGCTTAAGGCAACGGCTGTATGGAAGAAGAAACTCAGTTCAAAGTCACCCTGGGGTAAGATCAATAAAATCGGTAAACACGGAATCTCCAGCAGACCTACCATAGCCGCAGATGTCCTTTATGTGGGGTCGGCCAAGAAGGTCTTTTACAGCCTAGACCTTTCCTCAGGAGATCGGCGTTGGAGCTTTAAGACGGCCTCTGGAATCGACGGCGACGCCACTGTAGAGGGCAATACGGTATGCTTTGGCACTATCGCTGGAGTGCTGCATTGTCTGGATACAGATACCGGCAAAGAGTTGTGGAACTTTAAAGCACGCTCTGAGATTATAGCAGCTCCGCTTCTGACAAAAGAATATGTCTATTTTACCTCTACCGAAGATCGCGTCTATGTCCTGGATCGTAATACAGGTGAGAAGATCTGGAGCTACAGCGCAATCGCACCGCACTATGTTTTACCGCGTATTATTACGGCTCCAATGATTCGAGACTCGGATCAGGGAAGAAAGGTCTTTGTTCTTCTTGCCAATGGCTCGCTGACAGCTCTGGACGGGGCAAGAGGTAAAGAGCTCTGGAGTAAGAAGATTCTAAGTTCAAAGATAAATGTTTTGGAGCATGCTCGTCGCAGGGTTGTATTTACCAAGGATAAGCTTTTTATCATAGATGACCGAGGCGTTGTTCTTGTCATTAATCAGGAAGACGGCGAGATCAAAGAATCTTACCCAATAATAAAGACAATTGATTTTATCGTCAAAGACGAGAATATATATCTGCTTGGCGAAGAGCTTATCGTAGAGGTAAGTCGCAAGTCAGGAGAGGTGCTCTGGAGTACCGAGCTTAACCACGGCAAACCCTCGGCCATGGAGTTATTGGGAGAGCATCTAGTGGTTCTGTCAAGATCAATAGATATACCCTTTGACGTTAAGTACCTCAAACGCAGCTTCGGTCATGCATCGACCTATCATATCGCAACAGGGGAAGAATCATGGACAGAAGAGTTCAAACAACCTATCTCAGCTCTGGAGGTTGGTAATAAGGGAAAGGCTCTGGCTCTTGTAAATACAAAGGGAGTGCTCCGTGTCTTTAGCATGGAGTAGTTATTTTTTATGGCTGACAAAAAGCTGAATATATCTTTTTTCTGGCACATGCATCAGCCCCTGTATAAAGACCCGGTCACCTCTGATTTCATCTTGCCGTGGGTGCTTTTTCATGGCACGAAAGACTACTATGATATGGTAGCGATCCTCGAAGAGTTTCCAGAGATCCACCAGAGCTTCAATCTTGTGCCTTCCTTGATCGAGCAGATAAAGGACTATTGTTCGCCATCTGTAAAGGACAGGTACAGGCAGGTCAGCCTTAAAAAGGCCAGCCAGCTTACGTCGGAAGATAAATACTTTATGCTGGATCGTTTCTTCCAATCTAACTGGGAGAGGATGGTCAACCCTGTTGAACGCTACAAAGAAATGCTGAAACTGCGTGGCTTCTCATCTGCTCATGAAGACCTGGTTACGGCACTTCGTTTTTTCACGGAGCAAGATTACCTGGACCTTCAAGTGCTATTCAATCTTTCCTGGATAGACCCGATGCATATTAGAAACGACCCGTGGCTGGCAAAACTTATTAAAAAAGGCCGTGCTTACTCCGAGCAAGACAAAGCGACCTTACTGAAAAAACAGATCGAGATTATGCAGAGCATCCTGCCAAAGTACGCAGAGATGAAGGGGAAGGGGATCGTAGAGCTTACGACCTCTCCGTATTATCATCCGATTCTTCCGCTGCTCTGCGACAGTGACTCGGCCAAAGAAGGCAGCCCGGATATCGCACTACCACGCAAGAGATTTATCCACCCAGACGACGCACGCGAGCAGATAAGAAAGGCCGTGCTGCTGCATAAAGAGACCTTCGGGGTCTTACCCGACGGGATGTGGCCCTCGGAGGGTTCGGTCTCTATGGAGATGGCCCCGCTTGTTACCGAGGCCGGCATAAAGTGGATAGGCACGGATGAGGAGATATTATCAAGGTCTTTGAATAAACCTGTTTTAAGATCCGCAAACGGCACATGCATGGACGGCCTTATCTACAGACCGTACTCACTGGATACGCAGCACGGCGAGCTGGGGATCGTCTTTAGAGATAAAGCCCTATCTGACCTTATTGGCTTTGAATACTCACGAATGGATGCGGACAAAGCCGTTGCCGACTTTATCTCAAGGCTCGCGCAGATCCATCAAAATCTCGATAACCCGGATACGCATCTGGTAAATATCATCCTTGATGGTGAAAACGCATGGGAATATTATAAAAATGACGGTCATGACTTCCTGCGTCTTCTATATAAAACTTTAACTGAAGACGACCGAATAAACTGCGTAACACCGGGCGAGTTCTTTGCCTCAAATAAGGTTACACCAGAGAAGATCAAGCATATTCATAGCGGCTCTTGGATTAATCATAACTTCAATATCTGGATAGGGCACGCTGAAGACAATGCCGCGTGGGATATGATTAGCGAGGCTCGCGCAGCGCTAGTAGAGTACGAGGATTCTCTGGACAAAGGCACAGCCGCTACTACTAGCAAGGGCAAGGATATAAAGGCTGCGTGGGAGGCCATATACGCGGCAGAGGGTAGTGACTGGTTCTG
>CAZUFI010000006.1:18181-25171 GCA_964618745.1 uncultured Thermodesulfobacteriota bacterium
ATATAAAGGCTGCGTGGGAGGCCATATACGCGGCAGAGGGTAGTGACTGGTTCTGGTGGTATGGCGACGACCATACCACACTCAGTGCCGAGGACTTTGATTATCTCTTCCGCGCTCATCTTATAAAGGTATACAGCCTTATCGGGCGAGAACACCCATCGCACTTTGATATACCGATAATATCTACGCTCTGGGAGCAAAGGCCCGGCGCTATACCAACGGGCTTTATGCAGGCCGTCTTTGACGGTGAGGTGACTGATTACTTTGAATGGCTCTCGGCCTGCAAGATAGAACGCACACAGACGAGCGGGGCGATGCATAGCGAAGGCACGGCACTGGGTCTTATCGATACGGTCTTTTACGGCTTTAACCTTCAGACTCTTTTCTTGCGCCTTGACTATACAAGGGAACTCTTTCCTTTTAATAAGCCCTGGTCATTGACGATCAGACTGCTGCACCCCGAGCAGATAAAGATAAAGATCACGATAGAGGGTGATAAATCTTCTGGCAAACTCTTAAAAAAGACAGATGAAGGTTGGCAGGAAGATTCTGATATAGCAATGCTCGCTACAGGTGATATCATAGAGATTGGTCTGGACTTTGCCATTCTAGGTGCCGCCCCCGGCTCAGAGCTAAAGCTCTACCTTGAGCTGGATGCCAAAGAGCACGGACAGATGCGGTGGCCGACAAAGGGCGTTATTGTTATAGACTTACCTGATACTGACTACGAGAATATACACTGGATGGTATAGCAACAATGGAGAAGATAACACCGGCTATGAGGCAGTTCCTTGATATCAAGGCAGAGCATCCTGATGCCCTGCTTTTTTTCAGGATGGGCGATTTCTATGAGATGTTCTTTGAGGATGCCAAGATAGCAGCCGAGGTGCTGGGTATAGCCCTTACCTCGCGCGATAAAGAAAAGAAGATACCTATGTGCGGCGTGCCGTTTCATGCCGCAAAAGGCTACTGCGGAAAGCTCGTAAAAGAAGGCTACAAGGTCGCTATCTGCGATCAGATGGAGGACGCAGCTACTGCAAAAGGAGTTGTTCGCAGGGCCGTTACCAGCATAATCACACCGGGCACGGCCCTTGATGAAGAACTGCTAGACTCCAAGGCCAACAACTATATAGCGGCACTATCTCTTAATCAGGGGCGTGGCGGTGGTCTGGCCTATATGGATATCACCACAGGCGAGTTCAGGGTGACCGAAGCAGACACAATAGCGAAGCTGATCGAAGAACTAGCGCGGCTGGCACCGAGCGAGCTGGTTACCAGCCAACGGTGCGTAGAAGAGCTACAGGCACAGGATGAGGATAGACCGACCCTACCGGTTAAAAATATTTCTATCATTGCGGACTACGACCTTAAGCTGAAGATCTGTACGGAACGGCTTTTGCAGCACTTTGATCTGGCGACTCTTGACGGCTTCGGGCTTTCTAAGCATTGCGAGGGTATCAAAGCCGCTGGCGCACTCCTGCATTACGTCAAAGACACGCAGCGAGCCGAGCTTACCCATGTCAAGCAATGCAGGCCTTATTACGGCGATAAGTACCTGACCCTCGACCATCACACGCGCAGAAACCTGGAGGTAATAGAAAACACCCGGGACATGCAGCGCAAAGGAAGCCTGCTGGATTATCTGGACAGGACCTCTTGCTCGATGGGGGCACGTCGGTTGAAGAACTGGCTGATCAGACCTCTTATGGATACGGCTCGGATCATCGCCCGCCACGACGGCGTAGAGGAACTTGCAAAAGACCGCCTACTCGTCAGCTCGCTTACAGCAAGCCTTAAAGGCATCTCGGATATCGAGAGGATAACAGGGCGGGTCTCGGTCGGGGTCGTTGGCCCCAGAGAGCTCTTTAGCCTCAAGGACTCGCTACTCCAGATTAACCCGCTTAAAAAGACGCTTGCGACCTTTGCTTCAACTATTATTAAAGACCTGTCAAAAGGGCTTGACCCGGTAAGAGAAGTAACAGAGCTGATTGAAGAATCAATCAGAGAGGACGCGCCCCATATAACTAGGGAAGGCGGCTTTATAAAAGAGGGCTACAGCACGGAGCTAGACGAGCTGCGCGATACCTCAAACCTTGGTAAAGACTGGCTAAAAGAGCTGGAACTAAAAGAACGTAAGCGCACCGGGATTCATACCCTGAAGGTCAGGTACAACAAGGTCTTTGGCTATTATATCGAGGTCAGCCGTGCCAAGAGCTCGAATGTCCCTGAAGAATATATTAAGAAACAGACGCTCGTTAATGCCGAACGCTTTATAACCCCTGAACTTAAAGAATGGGAGGTGCGCCTCTTATCAGCAGAGGACAAGGCAAAAACACTCGAGCTTACCCTCTACGGCGAGATCCTTAATCAGGTACGCATCCATATTGGAAGAATCCAGCAATCCGCAGATCAGATCGCCACGCTTGATGCCCTTATCTCATTTGCGCTCGTATCTGTAGAGATGGATTACGTAAGACCTGTTATAACTAACAACGACCTGATAGAGATCAAAGAAGGGCGACACCCGGTAATTGAGAAGGCCAGCAGAGAGCCCTTTACCCCGAATGACCTCTTTATAGATAGCAAGACGAGCCAGATAATCCTCTTAACCGGCCCTAATATGGCAGGTAAATCGACCTATATACGCCAGGTTGCCCTTATTGTTCTTATGGCGCAGGCCGGCTGTTTTGTCCCTGCCACCAAGGCCACAATCGGTGTGGTCGATAGGATATTTACACGCGTCGGGGCCTCCGATGATATCTCACGTGGCCAGAGTACCTTTATGGTAGAGATGACCGAGACGGCCAATATCCTTAATAATGCTACGGAAAAGAGCCTTATCATCCTTGATGAGATAGGGCGGGGGACCTCGACCTTTGATGGCCTCAGCATTGCATGGGCCGTAGTCGAGTACCTGCACGACAGGCCGATTGGTGCTACAAAGGCCTTATTTGCCACGCATTATCACGAACTTACAGAGCTTTCCTTGACAAAAGAGCGTGTCAAAAACTATAATATGACTGTCAAAGAATTTGAAGACAGGATTATCTTTCTAAGGAAAATCGTCCCTGGCGGGGCAAGCTCCAGCTACGGGATTCAGGTGGGGCGGCTAGCTGGACTACCGCCAGAGGTTATAGCACGGGCAAAAGAGGTTCTTGCAAACCTTGAAAGCGACGAGCTTACCGAGGCGGGGCTGCCAAGGATAGCAGGCAGTAGAAAAAAACAGGTGATTCAGACTCCACCTTTGCCCGGTATTTACCCGTCCAGATCAAATTCCAGAGATCTGAACGTGGACCAGGCCAGCGGCCTAGCCACTGTGCCTGTGCCAGAACCAGAAGCAGGTGAGGTCATAGAAAGGCTATTATCAACAGATACAGACCAGCTCACCCCGCTTGAGGGACTGAACCTGCTGAGCCAGCTTAAGGCCCAGCTCACAATGATAAAAGTAAAGGACTAAATTGATACCAAAATATAATATACGAATAGCCAGCATCTTATTGTCTACCTTTGTCTTCTTTGCGGTTCTTTTGGGCGGTGCCGTCGCGGATGCGGCAATGGTAAATGTCAAAGAGATCAGGCATTTCTCTTCAAAGAACTATACCCGTGTCGTTATAACGCTGGACAAGAAGGCCCATTTTAAGTCGCATCTGCTTCGTAAAGACCCTTCGATAAAAAAACCACGTCGTTTCTATGTCGATATAAAAGGGGCGCGTCTGGGTAAAGGTATCCAGAGGTCGATCCCTATTAATGACGGCCTGCTAAAGGTCGCAAGGGCAGGGCAGTTCGATAAGAATACCGTACGCGTGGTCCTTGATATAGAATCGTTAAAGGACTACAAGGTCTTTCCTTTATCAGGGCCAAACAGGATAGTAATTGATATCTTTGGCAAAGGAGCGCGTCAGGTGCCGGCGACAAAGACCGAGCCGCCGGTGGTATCCGGGGTAGAGAAGGTAAAGACCACAAAGTCAAAGAAGCCCGTTATAAAGAAGCCAAACGGTATACGTACAATCGTAATCGACCCGGGCCACGGCGGTAAAGACCCCGGCGCAATTGGTAAGAGAAAACTCCAGGAAAAGACCATTACCTTAAAGATCTCAAAGATGCTGAAGAAGGATCTGGCAAAAGAATTTCAGAGAAAATACGGCAAAAAACCAAAGATAATACTCACAAGAACAAGGGATAAATACATACCTCTTGATGAACGCACGGCCATAGCAAACTCCAAGGAGGCCGACCTCTTTGTCTCTATCCATGTAAATGCAAGTCCCAGAAGAGCCGCAACAGGGGTTGAGACATATTACCTCAGGTATACGCAGGATAAAGACGCCATCAGGGTCGCCGCGCGTGAAAACAAGGCAACGCCAGCCGAGATGAACGATGTCCTGGGCTATATCCTGAGAGATCTGGAGAGTACCGGCAACCAGCAGGAGAGCATCAGGCTTGCCACCAATATTCAGCAGAGCTTATCAAAAGGGTTACAGAGAAAATATAAAGGCATCAAGAGCAACGGCGTAAAGGGTGCACTCTTTTATGTACTGGTAAATGCCAATATGCCAAGCGTTCTGGTCGAGGTATCTTTTATAAGTAACCCGAAAGACGAAAAGAGACTGAAGAGTGATAAGTACCTGCGAGAGATAACAAAAGGCATTACAAAAGGCATTATAAATTACATGGACGGCAAAGGCGCCGGATAAGGATATAGAGAATATTATGTCAACAACCACGCCGGGAGTAAATACCGTCCTAACAATCCTCGGAACAGAAGGCAACACCGCACTATCCTTAAAGGTAAAGCAGTACCTTACTGACGTACGCTTGGAGCTGCGTGAGAAGCACCTGAGTAGTCTTGAAGGACTATCGATCACACTTGAGCATACCGCTATAATGGATGAACTCCTGCTAACCCTCTTTAAGAAGGTAACGGCAAAGCTCCCCGACAATAATAACGTTGCCTTTGTAGCCCTTGGCGGCTACGGCAGAGGAGAGCTCAATATCCACTCGGATATTGATCTTATGCTGCTCTATAATGAAAAAAGAACCAAAGAAATTGAAGAGATAGCGGAATCGATCCTCTACGTCCTAAGTGACGCGGGCCTTGATATGGGCTTTAGCATAAGGAGCATCAAAGATGCCCTTAATATTACTATAGAAGATGTAAAGACAATGACCGCGATGATAGACTCGCGCTTTCTCTTTGGTAATAAAAAGCTCTATGAAAAGCTTTTAACCAGATACGAGGCCGTAATCTTCTCCAAGCGTGGCTCAGATGACTTTATAGAGTCAAAACTGCAAGAAAAAACCACACGCCATAAAAAATTCGGCGACTCCATATACGTACTAGAACCCAATGTAAAAGAAAGTCAAGGCGGGCTGCGTGACCTGCACGCGGCACTCTGGATAGCAAAGGCCACCAAGCGAGGCTACTTCAGCGCACTTGAAGAAGGCGTTATGAGCGGCGCGGAGAAGGAATCTCTGGAGGACTCCGTTGACTATCTTCACTGGGTCAGGAACGGCATACATTTTCAGAGCGGGCGAAAGAAAGACAGGCTAACCTTTGACGTACAAGAAAGAATGGCGCAGATAAGAGGGCACTTCGATGCACAGCGCGAGCTGGCAGTCGAGACCTTTATGCGCAATTATTATCTGCACGCCACCAATATAAGTAATATATCAGAGCTTATAATCTCGCGCTGCCTTGAACCCAAAACAGCTTCTATCATATCCTCCAAGCCTGTAGAAGAGCTTAGGCCAAGCACGGACTTTGTAATAACCAACCGTGTTCTAACGACTACTGCCGAGGATGTCTTCCTGCGTAGTCCTGTTAACCTTATAAAGGTCTTTGAATACGCGCAGGACTACGGCGCAAAGATAGACAGAAAGACGCAAGACCTGATACTGGCGGCCATCGTAAGGCCCGGCCTTGAGCTTTCTACCGACAAGGACGCAGGCCGGTCATTTCGTCGCATCCTTATCGGAGAAAACCTCTTTGAGACCCTCGACATTATGCATCGCCTGAAGGTCCTTGACACCTATATCCCCGAGTTTGCCGAGGTAAGATGCAAGGTGCAGCACGACCTTTATCATATATATACCGTTGACGCGCACTCAATATTTGCCATCCGTGAGCTTGAAAAGCTCTGGGACGAGTACAGCGACCGCCATAAACTGCTGACAGCCCTACTAGAAGACGTCGAGCAACGCGCTGAACTTTCTATCGCGATACTTCTGCATGATATAGGTAAGGCGCACGGCAGCGGCCATGCCTTAAAAGGTGCCGCAATGGTCCCTGATATATGCTCTCGTATAGGCTTTAAGAAGGAAAGTATCGAGCTCGTTACCTTTCTCGTACGCGAGCATCTGATTCTTGCCAATACAGCGCAGTACAGAGACCTGCATGACGAAAAGCTCATAGTAGACTTTGCCAAGACAGTAGGTGATGATGAACGTCTGGATCTCCTGTATCTCTTGACCTTTGCCGATGTAAAGGCCGTAGGGCCAGAGGTATGGAGTGAGTGGAAGGGGACACTCTTCCAGGAGCTCTATTTTAAAGCTCGCGCAGTGCTGGAGAAAGGCGCATTTGAGCCTACCCATATGTCGGTCCGGCTCGATAAGCTTAAGAGCCGTGTTCTGGCACGCGCCAGACTTGATGATGACACCAAGATAACGGCCGCTGAGATCGAGCGGCATATGAAGCAGCTACCACCAAGGTATGCCTTCTCCAATAGCCCCGAGGCGGTACTAAACCATATAGAATATATAAAAGAGCTTGATCAAAGCTCCCTGATCGTAAAGGTTCGTCAGATAGAAGAGCGTGAGTATACCGAGCTTGTCGTAACTACCCTGGATACCTCCGGGCTATTTGCCATGATAACCGGCGTTATGATGGCAAACTCTATTAATATCCTTGGCGCACAGATCAATACCCTTAGAAACGGCGTGGCCCTTGACCTCTTGCAGGTCAATACCATCTACGGAAAGCTCTTAACCGAT
>CAZUFI010000007.1:0-1875 GCA_964618745.1 uncultured Thermodesulfobacteriota bacterium
GAGCGAGCTCGAACTTGCCTTTTTTAAGCGAGGTAGCGCCGGTAAACGCTCCTTTCTCCGCTCCGAATAGCTCACTCTCCATAAGCTCGCCGGGGATGGCAGCGGCATTGACAGCGATAAAAGGCCCTTCCGCGCGCGGGCTGTTTTTGTGCAGAATACGGGCTACGAGCTCCTTGCCCGTGCCGCTCTCGCCTTGCAGGAGGACGGTAACGTCCTTCGGAGCGACCCGCCCTATCGTCTTAAAGACGGTCTGGACGGCCTTGCTCTTACCTATAAAGGTCGTCTCGGTCTCTAGCTTTTCCTTGAGCCGCTCCTTTAGGGTCGATACCTCGTCTTTCAGGTTGAGGTTCTCCAGAACTCGCCCGATTGTTACGTCCAGATCATCCAGATCCAGCGGCTTTGTAAGGTAATCAAAGGCCCCGTGCTTTATTGCGTCTATTGCGTTGTTCATGCTCGATTCAGCCGTCATGATTATGATAGATGTAGCAATGTTTGGGGTTTTCTTAATCGACCTGAGGACTGCCAGACCGTTCTTCTCCGGCATATTTATATCCATCAGTACCAGATCCGGCTTTTCTCTTCTGATGAGTTTTTCGGCCTCGGCCCCGTTACTGGCAGTTATAGTATTCAGGCCTTTCTCTGTAAAGTACTGGTCAAGAACTATAATAATACTCTCTTCGTCATCCGCTATAAGGACTGTCTTTTTCATTTCTTTGTTGCTCCAAGTGGTAGATATACCGTGACTTTTGTGCCCTCGCCGGGCTGCGAGGCTATCTTTATATAGCCGCTGTGTTCCTTTATTATCTTATAGGAAATGCCCATTCCCAGCCCGCTGCCTTTGTGCTTGGTCGTGAAAAACGGCGTAAAGACCTCTTCCAGATCCTTCTCGGCTATGCCTATGCCGTTGTCGCTGACCTCGATCAAGGCAAAGGTTTTTTCTCCCAGACCCTTCCTGCCCTTTGTAGCCCCTTGTGTCTGCTTGATCTTAAAATCCGAACCGAGGCGTGTCGTAACTATTATCCGGGGGGCGGCGTGCGTGTTTTTGTCTTTGCGAGCAACCTCAAGCACGGCATCCCTTGCGTTTTTAATGATATTAAGGAATACCTGAATAAGCTGGGGCGAAGAGCCGCTTAGTTCAGGCAGGCTCGGGTCGTAGGCCTTGGAGATACTGAGCTTGCTCTCGGTGCTCTCGGCTTCTTTTTCAACAAGCGTTATTACGTTATCCAGCACCTTGTGGATATTCAGGTTGCGCCTAGCTGGTTTCCGTGCACGGGTGAAGTCAAGCATCTCGCAGACTATTAGGTTTAAGCGGTCTGATTCCTTGACGATGACACCAGTAAGCTCTTTAAATACCTTGTCCTTGCTTCTTCTGGATAGTAGCTGAGCAGCACCCTTAATGCCTGATAAAGGGTTCTTTACCTCGTGGGCGAGGTTGGCCGCAAAGGTGCCAAGGTGCGCCAGACGGTCTTTACGCAGCTCTTCATTTTCAATGGATTTAATAGCGGAGACGTCTTTTATAAGTATAGCTACGCCGTTTAGTACGCCCGAGTCGCCAAGCATGCGGCTGGTGGAGATCGTTACCATCAGGGGAGCAGAGAACCTGCGGTGCAGTCTTGTGCCGTAGTCCGAGTACAAAGTATCGATATCGATTGTTTTGCCGGCTACTTCTGCCAGCCACGGATCAAGCGAGAAGACCTCGGAGAGAGTCTTGCCGATTGCCTTTTTTCTGGAGAGCTCGGTCAGACGCTCGGCGGCCTGATTAAAGACCGTGATACGGCAGGCGCAATCAACACCGATTACCGCCTCTGTGAGGTTCTCTATAATGTCTTCGTACGGATTTGTCATCATTGACGTTTACCCTGAACAACCGAAAGT
>CAZUFI010000007.1:1975-6735 GCA_964618745.1 uncultured Thermodesulfobacteriota bacterium
TAATGTCTTCGTACGGATTTGTCATCATTGACGTTTACCCTGAACAACCGAAAGTCTGCCTAATAATTGGGCATTGTAACAGGGTGAGGGGAGAAAGGCAAGCAGGTAGGTATGAAAAGTGATCTGAGGTCGGGGTACGGGTGGCATGGCCTTTATGGTGAAAGAGGGTTGAATTAAAAAAAAAGGCAAGGTTCATATCATTGAACTATGAACCTTGCCTTTAAAGCAGAGTAAGCAGGTTACTTCTTAAAGAGTTTTTTTATGCCGCTCTTGTACGGGGTCTTTACGACACCCTTCTCCGTTACGATTCCGTTGACGAGCCACGCAGGCGTTACGTCAAAGGCAGGGTTACGGACCTTACACTTTAGCGGGGCTATGCGTTTACCCTGGACGTGTGTTACCTCGGTGCTTGAGCGTTCTTCTATTGGTATCCCTTCGCCTGTCTTTATATTGGTATCTATGGTTGAGAGCGGTGCCGCAACGTAGAACGGGATGCCGTGGGCACGCGCAAGGACTGCTACCGAGTATGTACCTATTTTATTTGCTACGTCGCCGTTTGCCGCTATCCGGTCGGCCCCGACGACTACGCAGTCAATGAGGCCTTGATGCATAAGAGCCCCTGCCATATTATCGGTAATAAGCGTTACGTCGATCTTATCTTCCATCAGTTCCCATGCCGTAAGCCTTGAGCCCTGAAGCACCGGGCGTGTCTCGTCGGCAAAGACCTTTATCTTCTTGCCCGCGGCCTTTGCGCCGCGTATTACACCCAGAGCCGTGCCGTAGCCGCCTGTAGCCAGCGACCCTGCGTTACAGTGGGTAAGGATTGTCCAGTTGTTTTTTATAAGTTCGCCGCCGTGCTTGCCTATTAGTTTATTAATGGCGATATCTTCGCGCAGTACGCGCTTGGCCTCGGCGATAAGTTTCTTTTTTAATACCTCAACATTGGTTGTCGTGCTCTCTTCTACGAACCTTTCCATCCGCTCTATTGCCCAGAAGAGGTTAACGGCAGTTGGTCTGGAGGCCGCAAGCTTTTTGGTTACCTTTTTGAGTTCCTTTTTAAAGGCCGGTATGTCTTTTGCTTTTATCTTGAGTGCGCCCAGAGCAACGCCCATAGCCGCTGCTACGCCTATGGCTGGTGCGCCTCTTACAACAAGCCTTGTTATGGCATCTGCGACGGCCTTGTAGTCTCGGTAGGTTTTGTAGACGACCTTATTTGGTAGAAGTGTTTGATCCAGCATCCTAACGGTGTTGTCCTTCCACTCAATAGTCTTAACCATATTGGTCTCTCCTAGTATATTGGTTTTTATTTCTTTATGAGGCGGGCTTCTTTCAGGTAGAGCTTCTCGCCGGTCTTTATCTTACCCGAGCGTGGCAGTTTATTCCAGCGTTTCAGGTCGCTGATGCCAACGCCAAAGGTCCTGGAGATATCCCAGAGGGTATCGCCGCGCTTGACTGTGTACATCCCTTTAGTATTTTTTATATGCCTTCTAGATTTTTTTGTATTTTTGTAGTTTTTGGCGATTTTTGTGCCTGCGCGTACCGGGATCATAAGGGTCTTTCCGGCCCTTATCTTACGTGCATTCTTTATGCTGTTCAGCTCCATTATGGGCTTGATGCCGGTCCTGTAGGCGCGCGCTATATCCCAGAGCGATTCGCCGCGCCGGATCTTGTGGCGATGAAAATCAAGGCGTTTACTCTTAGGGATCTTCTCCATATTGGAGGTATAAGTAGCAAGGCTGCCCTCTGGTATTCTAATCTCATATGGGGTGCTTGTTGCGGGCGGGGTCAGCCACCTTTTAAGCTCAGGGTTGAGTCTGCGAATCTCTTTTGCCGTGGTCTCGGAGGCCCGTGCTATGACGCGCAAGTCGGTTGGTTGGTTTACATGGGCCTTGTCGTAGTAGATAGGTTCTTCATAATCTATATCGATGAAGCCGTAGTGTTCCGGATTTTTGGCTATCATCATGGCGGCCATGAGCTTTGGTACATAGTCGCGTGTCTCTAGCTTTAAGGACTTTTTATGTTTTACAAGCTCCCAGTAGTCATCTGTTTTATATTTCTTAAGGGCACGGGCTACGCGTCCTTCCCCTGCGTTATAGCTTGCAGCGGCAAGCTCCCATGAGTTAAATCTTTTGTAGAGGATCTTGAGGTATTTGGCAGCGGCGCGCGATGCCTTTTCCGGGTCGCGTCGTTCATCTACCCACCAGTTGGCGTCGAGGCCGAAGTAGCGACCGGTCCTTGGCATAAACTGCCATACCCCGACGGCGCGGGCACTGGATAAGGCATGTGGATTAAAGCCGCTCTCTATCATTGCTATGAAGGCAAGGTCCTCGGGAAGGCCTTCTTCTCTGAGGATTTCTACAGCCATTGGCAGGTAGCGTGGGCTTCTTGCCAGCCAGCGCGAGAAGAATTTGCGGCCTTTTTTGCTCTGAAAATAGCGCAGGTAGTACCTGACTCGTTTGTTTACAACAAGCGGAATATCGTAGCTTGGCACACCTGGAGCGGAGTTTTTATGTAAAGAGTATGGTGAGAGGGTAAGCTCTCCCGTGTGGTTTGCGTTTTGCCATGACTGCTGATCAGGGCCGTGCCCTGATGCCGGGTTGTCTATGACGCAGAGCTCTTCCCATAGCGGGAAGGAAGAGGGGCCTTCTGAGGACCTTTCACAGCTATTTCCGCCAAGCGCGCGTGTTACGTGGTGAGGGGCGTAGCTAAGCCTTGTAGCCGAGCCGGCATAGACACTTGTCGCCGTAAAAACCAGCAGTAATGCAGCTAATACGGCTTTTTTCATCTAGTTCGATACCTTTTGGTGTGGCGGGCGTGGAGTTATATTGCCGGAGAGCTCAAGTTGCTGGTACTTGTCCTTGAGGTCCTCGGCTGTTTTCTTGGCGGCTATTTCTATTGCCTTGCCCGCATTAGTGAGAGCCTTTGTATATTCTACAAAGGACTCGCTCCCATCATACCACGTCTTGGTCAGACGCCATCCGTAAGCCTTGATTATAACACTGAATACGTCCAAGCGTACGGCCCTTTTGGTTATCTCCCAGAAGGAATAGAACTCGCGTGTGGCCTTCATCGTCTCGGTCTGAAGTTCGTAGAAGCTCATCTTTTTCGGCTGGAAGAGCGCGTGATGCGCGTCGTATAGACTCCAGTCGTAGTTGACGATGCGGTTGTTTTTGACAAAGTCAAAGTACAGGCTTGTCCCCGGCAGCGGGGTGAGCATAAGGAACTGCACGCTGTCGATGCTGTTCTTTTTAGCGAAGTGCACGGTCTCGTGGATCGTATCGACGGTATCGTTGTCCGCGCCGAAGATGAACATGCCGTGAACGCGGATGCCGTTTTTATGCAGGGTGCTTATGCACCACTCTATGTCATCGACTGACTGCTTCTTTTTAAAGGCCTTGAGCGTCGCGGGGTTGATAGATTCAAAGCCGATATATACGGTATGGCAGCCCGAGCGTTTCATAAGATCCATAAGTTCCGGATCCTTTGCGACCTCGACCCGCACCTGTGCCGTCCACTTCGGGGTGACCTTCTGGTCTATCATCATCTGCATAAGCTCTTTGCTTCTCTGCTTATCAGCGGTGAAGTTGTCGTCGTAGAAGAATATCCAGTTACTGCCCTCGTCAACGTATCTCTTAAGTTCTTTTAAAACATTGTCCTTGCTCCTGAACCTGTAGTTCTTGCCGAACATAAGGGTTACCGAGCAGAAGCTACAGTCGTAGGGACAACCTCTGGAGGTCATAATAGGGGTGATAGTCAGATCCTTTAGCTTTTTACCCTCAAAGCCGTGAAGCAGTGAGAAGTCAGGGATCGGCAATGTATCGAGATCCTGGCAAAAGCTCGGGGTCTTGTTGTGAATCTTCTTTCCGTCTCTTATGTAAGAGACCCCTGGTATTTTATCAAAGCCCTCTCCTTTTCCCAGAGCGGCTATGAAGTCCAGTATTGTCTCGTCGGCCTCGCCCTTAAGGACGTAGTCGCAGTAGTCAAGGGCCTCATCTGCCATATACGTTACGTGAGGGCCACCCATAAAGACGGGGATGCCGGCCTTTTTAGCAAGCTTTGCTATTTCATAGCCCCTTGGTACGGTCGATGTCAGGCATGAGATGCCAATGGCATCGGCCGATAGAAGGTTCTTCATGTCTATTTCATGCATTGCCTCGACGTATGTTGATGCGTCGTAGCCATTGTCTCTTAATATAGTGGATAGCAGTATAGTGCCAAGTCTTGGTATCGGACTGCGGCTAAATACATGAAATCCAGGTGATTTTGTCTCTACAAAAACAATCTTTTTAATTTTATTCATATTACTCCTGAAGGTACTTAAAGTTGGGTAATATGATATCGATTTCAGGCGGTTATGTCAAGTTATTAAGGGTCTGGGAAGCGTTTGGAGGCGGTTTGCTGCCTGGTTGATTAGTTGGTTTGGGGCTAATGATCTATTGTTTTGAGTGGGTTTTTTATACTGCTCAGCCTGCATCTTTAAAGACTTTGTTTATTAAACCGTTAAAAGACCAGACTCTTGCCTAGTGATTAACAGGTAACCCGAAGGGTACGATTTAGAGTCGTATCCAAAAGAAACCGCCTTATCCGTTACCTCGTCCTCGTCCATCTGAATAGAACGGGAAGGGGATTGCCTGAACTCGCCAGATTGGATGGTTTTAGTTTTGATGATTATCTCTCTTTACTCATAAACAACCTCAATATTATCTATGTAATCAGCCAGGGCCTTTGTCTGGGTCTTGATCTCTTCGTTGTTGGCGTCT
>CAZUFI010000007.1:6835-24123 GCA_964618745.1 uncultured Thermodesulfobacteriota bacterium
TATGTAATCAGCCAGGGCCTTTGTCTGGGTCTTGATCTCTTCGTTGTTGGCGTCTTTTGCGGCCTGCTCGATTGCCGCGCCTATATCGGTTATTGGGTCAAAGCCGTAGCCACCGCCGGAGCCCCTCATGCTATGGCCGATAATTCGTATCGTCTCAAGGTCGTTGCCAAGAAGGGCAGCTTCTATGTTTTTAATATCGGATCTTCTGTTGTCCATATATCCGGGGATGAGGTCCTCCAGGTCTTCGTCGATTGTTACAATGATCTTTTCGGTGGTCATAGTTTTATCTCCTTTGTGTGCTCTAATATTGCCTCAAGTAGTACTTTCTTCTTGACTGGCTTTGTTATATGGGCGTCGCAGCCGGCATTAATACTCTTTTCCATGTCTCCTTTGAGCGCATGAGCTGTTAGCGCAAGGATAGGTGTGTATTTTTTACCATTTTCTTTTTCCCACTTTCTAATCTCTTCAGTGGATGTATAGCCGGCCATTATCGGCATCTGCATATCCATGAGCACTAGGTGAAAATCATTTTCTTTGAAGATATCAAGTGCCTCCTGACCGTCTTGCGCTATGGTGATAATATACGGCAGTTTCTTCAGATATGACTTGATAAGCAACCTGTTGTCCTCGTTATCTTCTGCCAGCAGTATCTTTAAGGGGCGCGTATCAAGTGGAGCTTTTTCTATCTTTTTTTCTGGTTTGAGTTTTATTTCTTCGCCATGACCGGTGATGATATTTATTGTATCCAGCAGAACAGCCTTCCTAATGGGTTTAGCGATGTACCCATCTATATTGAGTTCTTCGGTCTGCGCATTGTCATTGCCGGCGGCCTTGGAGGTCATTATTACTAACTTTGAGCTCGCGGCGATGCCGTGCTCTTTAATATGCTTTATGACCTCAAAGCCGTCCATCTCCGGCATGATCTTATCTATAAATATTATGTCAAAGGGGTGCTCGTTGGTTTTTCTCAGTAGAGCCAGTCCTTCTTCGCCGTTACTTACCTCTGTGCTGGTCGCATTCCAGCTTGTAAATATATCCTTGAGGATTAAGCGGTTGGTTTTGTTGTCGTCTATTATAAGTATATTTAGTCCTTTTACGTATTTGTCAATAACAGGCGGACTCTCTGGCAGGGCGTTGCTGGAGACCTGGAACTTTCCGCTAAAGGAGATGGTAGAGCCCGTGCCCTTGGTACTTTCCAGCCAGATACGCCCATCCATGAGTTCACAGAGCCTCTTGCTTATTGTAAGGCCAAGCCCTGTGCCGCCGTATTTGCGTGTCGTTGATGCATCTTCTTGCGAGAATTTATTAAAGACCTTTTGGATATTCTCTTTGGATATTCCTATGCCGGTGTCATTGACATCGAAGATTAGCTCTACAAAGCCAAAGTTCTGGATTCCATCTTCGTTTAGAGAGACAGTGACACCGACCTCGCCTTTTTCTGTGAACTTAATGGCATTGCCCAGGAGATTTATCAGTATCTGGCTGAGGCGGTCGGCATCACCGAGCAGGGTGGGTGGAAGATTGTTTTTTATCTGATGAGTAAGCTCAAGACCTTTTTCTTGAGCGCGAATAGCCATTATCTCACAGGTCTTCTCAACGACCTCGTGCAGTTCAAATGGGATGTTTTCCAGCACCATCTGACCTGCTTCTATCTTAGAGACATCGAGTATGTCATTTATAAGCGAGAGCAGTGAGGAGCCAGCGCGTCTGAAGGTGCTTATGTAGTCTTTTTGTTCATGGTCAAGCTCTGTCTCCCATAAGAGATCGGCCATGCCAAGGATGGCATTCATCGGGGTACGTATCTCGTGGCTCATGCTGGCAAGAAACTCGCTTTTTACAATATTTGCCTGCTCCGCCTCGTTGCGGGCGTTTTCAAGGGCGTCTTCAGCTGCTTTTCTGTCGGTTACGTCGCGCACAATGCCGGTAAAGGTCTTGTCTCCGCCAACATTCATCTCGCTTACCGCCAGATCAAGCGGGAAGACAATGCCTTCTTTTCTCTTTCCCTTTACCTCTCGCCCTATTCCCAGGACCTTCTTAATTCCTGTATCCATATAGTTCTTAAGGTATGAGTCATGTTCTTCGTGATAAGGAGATGGCATGAGTATATTGATATTTCGCCCTATTACCTCATCGCTTGTATACCCGAATATCCTTTCGGCAGCAGGGTTAAAGGTCAGCACAATGCCATTGGAGCTCATGGTGATTATGCCGTCGGCTGCGGTATCAAGGATGCTGTGCAGCCTTTCTTCCCGGTCTCTCAGACGTAGCTCGGCCTCTTTGCGCTCTTGTATCTCTTCATTTAGTTCAGCGGCACGCTCTCGTACCTGCGTGGTCATATCCGTAAAGGAGCGAGCCAGTAGACCTACCTCACCTCCGGCCTTCTCGGGTAAGGTCAATAGTTTACCTGTTATGCCAAAGAGCACAGCTCCTCTGGCTATGTAGCTCATAGGGCCTGTGAGCATGTGGGCAAAGATCCAACCGACCAGAATAGCCAGCCCTATGACTATTGCACTGACTATCAGGAATCGACTGCCGCCTGCCACCGAGAGGGCAACAAAGCCTTTGTAATCGACCAGACTGTAGAAGCTGAAGAATCTTGAAGAGTTCTGCGGGTCAAAGTGTACCTTGTAATAGCCGATAAGAAAGTCTTTACCGTTTCTGTTGTTAAGCCTTAAAGATCCTGTGTCTTTTCTATTGTTTTTTATGCTGGAGACGGCCTCTGGGAATTCTTTTTCCATGGTATGGTCGCCCCTGCCTATATCAAAGCTAAAGGTCTTGTCTCTGTTGGGGTGTATGATGAACTGGTCTTGGTTATCTGTCACATAGATGGTGCTGCCAACCTCCAGTCCCTTGGCTGTCTCGCGCAGTAGCTGCCTCATATCTCTATTGATGACAAGTACACCTCTGGGTCTTCTTTCTTTGTCTATAGATATGGTAGCAACGGCGCGAATGACAGGCAAATGTGGCTCTGAAATTATACCGAACCTACGATTAAGTCTTAGATCGGATAGGTAGACACTGTTGCTTCTTTGTCTTATTCCTTCATTGAAATACTTTGAGGACCTTTTGTTTTGTAGTTTATCTGCCGCAATATTGGTTATGATTCCGTTGACCTTCTCGACCCTGACGATTTCGTCACCTTTTCTATCAATAAAGCGAAGCATTATGTACTCGGGTTTTTCGCTCATCTTATGAGAGAAGAGCGCCGCGATGCGCTCTAGTGCCTTTGTGTTAGAGTTGGAGTCTGCGCCCAGTTGTTGTACCAGCCCTTTAAGAGAGGACGAGTTTGATATATAGGCTGTGTCTTTGCTAAGCGAGTTGATCGAGGTCGTGAACTTTATGCCCGTAATATGGCTCTCGGTAGTGAGTTTAAAGAGTTCAAATTTAACGGCGTTGTTTATGAAGTTTTTGTACGCGACGGCCCCGGTAATGCTGACCGCTATTACTACCAGAATGGATATCAGTATTATTAGTTTTCCTACAAGGCCTATGCCGACCCTTAGGTTGTCACCTAAAAACTCATAGTCTTCTTCCTCTTTTTTTTCGTTGGAGTAATCTCTTAGGCTTAGGATCAGGCCTGTGAGTGCGCATATATAGCTAACCTTTTTCAGCAGGTGAGCCGCGTCGAACTCCATGTCAAATAATCTGCCTGAAAAAGACATAAAGACGGCCTGTGCCACGATATTTACTATAAGGGTTATTATGAGCCAGTGTTCAAAGGTATCGTTGCGCCAGCTCCCTTTGTGAAGTTGGCCTATAAGGGTTATCAAAAATAAGAGAGCAGGGAGGAACTCTTCAGGTCTATGGAAGATAATCTCAGGGTAGTAGGCGCGTGGCAATGGGACGAAGATGAAGAAAAGGCAGCTTAGGATGCTAAGCATAAAGGTACTTATATATATGACGTTCTTGTCAACTTTGCCTGCCTTTCCAAATTTTTTAATACGTCGCCAGCCCAGGTAGCTCAGTAAAAGCATTATACTGAGAAAAAGGCGAGAGGCGACCCAGCTCCATGGTATTAGTGCTGGTAAGTCCGAAGGCAGGTAACCTTTAATAGGTGCGGAGGTTACCAGTGCGTGGTAACCGTCCAGAAAGCCTGTGCCTAGAAAACCAGCACCTATTATCAGAAATGTGTATTTGTTTGTAGCGTTATAACGTCTTATGGCGATATAGCCTACGGTAAAGGCAAGGAGCGTGGCCGTTACCTCCATTATGCTATGCATGAAGGCGCTACCCTGCCACTGAGAACCTCTGAGAAGCGCATAGATTATGGTGAGACCCAGACCGAGGACTACGTAACTGATCATGCGCCTTTGTGTGTGGAAAGTTGTTTTTTTGGTATTTGTCTCCATCTACTTGTTAGCTTCCTTTATTGCTGTAATAGTTACGTTTCTTGTGTGCTCTTGTATGGTCTTCAGCAGTATTTTTTTCTTTACCGGTTTTGTCAGGTGGTCGGTGCAGCCGGCCTCAATGCTTTTTTCTCTGTCTCCTTTCAGGGCGTGTGCCGTAAGGGCTATTATGGGGGTGGGTTTCAGGCCGTGTTTTTTCTCCCACCGCCTGATCTTCCAGGTGGCCGTGTAGCCGTCCATAACCGGCATCTGCACATCCATCAGCACCAGGTGATAGCCCCCTTCTTTGAATTTATCAGCGGCTATTGAGCCGTCCTCGGCGATGCTGAGGTTGTATGGCGTGTTCTTGAGGTATGAACGAATGAGCAGGATGTTGTCTCCGGTGTCTTCCGCCAGCAGTATGTTCAACGGGCGATTGTCATCAGGAAGAATCTTTGAGTCGATCTCTTTTGTTGTGGCCTTTGATCTTTCGTTGCGCGTCTCTGTAAGCCCCGCGCGCAGGGCTCTTAAAAGCAAGGTCCTCTTGACAGGTTTACTGACAAAATCAATTATTTTAAGCTCTTCCGCGCGCTTTCTGTCGCATGAGATAACATCGGAGGTCAATACTATTATCTTCATATTTGAGGTCTTTTCAGGCAGGCTTTCTTTTAAGCGTTTAATCTCTTCGGCGACCTCAAAGCCGTCCATCTCGGGCATGCCATAGTCAACCACCATGATATCGTAAGAGGTATTGCTCAGCATTGTTATGGCCTCTTTGCCGCTGCCAGCCTCTGCTGCTTGCAGATTCCAGCTAGTAAGCGTGTCTTTCAGTATTGATCTGTTTGTGTCGTTGTCATCGACGACGATTATCTTTAGCCCTGCCAGATCCTCAGAGGCGGCCTTGTTGTCTTCCGCCACTTCCTGGGATATCCTCATCCGCGCGGTAAAGGAGAATGTAGAGCCTGCGCCCTCAACGCTCTCGACCCATATTTCGCCGCTCATGAGTTCAGCAAGTTTTTTGCAGATGGTCAGCCCAAGCCCTGTGCCGCCATACTTGCGGGTTGTCGAAGAGTCTGCCTGCGTGAACTTTTCAAATATCTTATCAACACTTTCAGCGGCTATCCCTATTCCGCTATCTATAACATTGAACTGTATAGAGGCTATTCCTTTTTCATAAGGTACTTTTTTATTGGCTATGATCTCGGCTATGATCTCGCCTTCACCTGTAAACTTTATTGCGTTGCTAAAGAGGTTTATGAGGATCTGGCCGAGTCTGGTCGGGTCACCTATGAGTTTTAAAGGGAGATCCGGGGAGATTCGGTAGGCGATTTCAAGGCCTTTTTCATGGGCCGAGGTCGCTACGACCTCACAGGTCTGTTCAATGACTTCGCGCAGATCAAAGTCTGTGCTATCAAGCTCTATGTAATCGGCCTCTATCTTTGATAGATCAAGTATGTCGTTTATAAGAGACAGCAGTGTTGAGCTGGCCCTTCTAAAGGTCTGTACGTACTCCCGCTGTTCTGTGTTGAGCTCGGTCTCATATAGCAGGTCGGACATGCCGATTATGGCATTCATAGGGGTCCGTATTTCATGGCTCATGCTGGCAAGGAATGCGCTTTTGGCATGGTTGGCCCCTTCTGCGGCCTGTTTTGCCATTATAAGTTCTTTCTCTGCCATCTTGCGCTGGCTTATGTCTCGCATCATCCCGGTAAAGAACTTCTGCCCTCCTATCGAGAGTTCATTAATGTTTAGTTCCAGGGGGAAGATCTTACCGTCTTTTCTCAGTCCCTCGACCTCTACGCTTTTACCAATAATAGTACTTTCTCCGGTCTTTATATGTTTTCTAAGGGCTGTAGTATGTTTTTTTATAAAGGGGCCTGGCATGAGTTTTATGACTTCATCGCCCAGAACCTCCTCCATTGAGTAGCCGAATATTTTTTCTGCGGCAAGGTTAAAGGAGTTTATTACCCCCCATTCATTTATTATTATTATGCCGTCGGTCGCGTTGTCCAGGACGGCGCGAAGCCTGGATTCTCTGTCTTTGAGCTCTATATCCGAGGCTTTTTTTGCGGTTATATCCTCGGCTACAAAGACGGTGCCTTCAAAGCTTCCGTCTGATTTGCAGATGACCGAGGCCGAGTAGATCACTGGTACCTCATGGCCGTCTTTTTTTATAAGGCTGCCTTCTATCTTGTTTTTAGTCCATGTCATACACTCCGTGCTTTCTTTGTCAACGAGCACGTCCTTTATCGCCATCCCTTGCAGTTCTGTCTCTACGTAACCCAGCAGGGCGCAGGCCGCCGGGTTTACCGTCTTTATCGTCCCGTCCTCTGAGGTTACTATTAGTACGTCGCTTATTGAGCGCAGGATGTTGTCTACATAATGATGAGAGACCGTGGTTGCCTTAAGGGTCTGTGTCATACGGTTGAAGGACTCTGCGAGCATCCCGATCTCGTCTTTTCTTTTGACCGATATGTGGTGCTCCATGTCTCCTGTGCCAAGTGCCCTGGTGCCGTCCCGCAGCTTTCTCAGCGAGTGTATAATGCTGCGCTGTAGGCCGATAGATAGTATGATGGCAAAGAGCGAGATTATAGTGAGGATTGATGCCCCTGTCGTGCCGGAAGAGTAGAGCATGCTTTGCATAACGGCATTGGCCTCTGCCGTCTCGCGCTGGCTGTCCTTGAAAAAAGCCTCGATCTTAGGGAAAAGCTCACCTTCAAGTATCGGCATTATTTCCTCAGATACAACCGTGTGGGCAGCATCTGTATGTCCGCTCTCTTTAAGGCGGACTGATTTTTCAAAGAGCACAAAGATCTTGTTGTATAGCCACTTCACGGCTCGCAGCTCTTGTTTGTCCAGCTCTTCATCCTTGACACTCAGCGCAATCTGCGTCTCGGTAATCTCAAAGAGGTCTTTGAGTTTTTGCTGGGCCAGTACGCCGTATTTTGTAAATCGTTTTTTGCTCTCAGGATTGTCCGAGGTTATAAGTATCAGTCCTTCTCGAAACTGTATCGCCATAAGCGAGTGGAGCTGCTCAAGTGTTAAAAGCCCGGCTATAGCAGTCTCTGAGGCTCTGACAGAGGCCTTTTCTTTGTTGCCAAGCCACGGCATTGAGCCAATACTCATGTGCAGTCGGTAGAAGGCATCGTCAATATTGGCAATCTTCTCTTTGATCGAGAGAGATATGAGAGGGAGTAGGACCAGGTTGGTTAAGGGTTCAATTTTTTTTGTTATAACATCAAGGGCTTCGGAGTGTTTGCCTGCATCGTTTAGCTCGATGGAGTTACTTATCATAATATTAAGTTTGTCGTAGATCTTCCTTACCTTCTGAGCAGTCTCTGTTCCGGTATCTTTGTCGCCGCGCTCTAGATTCTCCTGAGCCGCGGCCTCAAGCCACTCGCTTAGAGCTAATTTGGCTATGTGCGCAAAGCTCTCCAGGTGAGTCTTGTCGATAGAGTTGCCAAGCTGCATATACTCTACGATCTCCATGATCTGCTTGTTTGTATAGACGTGCAACCTGTTTTGCCGCTCCAGACCGACAAGGTTTGCAGAGATCGACTCAACGTGTTTTGAGATTTGCAGCATATTCCATACTACCGCTCCGGTCAGAACCATCGTGAGCATGCAGATGACAGCTAGTATTATTATAAATTTACTGCGTATCTTCATTTGTCTGGCGATCCTTCGCTATCTTTATCTTTGTTTTGTGAGAGCAGGAATTCTTTATACTCAAGGATGGCTTTTTCAGCCTCGCCCGGGTGCAGTTTGCCGTAACCATTGAGGATGTCGATAACAATATTTTTGTGGTCAAAGGGCTTTACCAGATAGCCTTGAATGCCAAACTTCATGCAATCAATAATGTCTTCTTTTTTGTTCAGCGAAGTAGCCATTATAATAGTGGTATCTGCGTCCGCCATATCATGACGGATCTCCTGTAGACTCGCGTAACCGGTAGTGACCGGCAGCATTATGTCCAGCAAGATTATATCCGGCTGCCAACTTTTATAAGACTCAAGGCCTTCTTTGCCATTTAGGACGGTCTTTAGCTCAAAGATATCCGCAGTTAAGGCTAGCTCGTAGAGCTTTACAATAGCCTCGTCATCTTCTATTGCTAGAATTTTAAGTTTAGCCATAAGTCTTCCTGTGCAGGTTTTTTATTACCCTGCTTTTGCCTTTGTATCCATAAGTCTTTGATAGTTTGCGATCATTGCCTCTGCCTTACCCTGATTCTCCTTTTTGTAGTACTCCAGAATCTGAGTGACGATCTTGTGCCTATCAAATGGTTTTACAATATATGCTGTTGCCCCGAACCTCAGGTAGTCAATGACGCTGTTCTGTCTTCCCAGTGCTGTCGCTATAATAGTAGTTGTATTGATCTCAAACCCTTCATCATGCAGGGTCTCCAGTACATGGTATCCGCTAAAACCAGGCAGCATTATGTCGAGTATGCATATATCCGGTGCCCATGTTTTATATGCCTCCAGTGCCGTGTTGCCGGTCGTTACGAGTTTTTTCTCAAATAGCTCTTCTGGGAAGCTTCTGTCATATAGACGCATGGTGCTATAGTCGTCCTCGACTATTAATAATTTAACTTTCCCTATGCTTTCTTTCTCTGGCATGATTTGTCCTCCTTGGTATAATCAAATATAGTTTCGAGAAGAATTTTCTTTCTAATCGGTTTCGTGGTGTGTCCGTCACAGCCGGCCTCTATGCTCTTCTCTGCGTCTCCTTTAAGGGCGTGAGCCGTCAGTGCTATTATCGGAGTCGCGGCGAGATTATTTTCTTTTTCCCATTTACGGATTTCACGGGTAGCCGCGTAGCCGTCCATAGTCGGCATCTGTATATCCATCAAAACAATGTCGTATAGATTCTCTTTGAACTTACTTACGGCCTGGAGGCCGTCTTCGGCTATATCCAGTTTGTAGGGCGTTTTCTTAAGGTATGATTTTATAAGATGGCGGTTGCCCTCGATATCTTCTGCCAGAAGTATCCTCAGCGTGCGAGTATCTTCAAAGACCGCCTCGATACTTTCGTTTTTTTCATGGGTTGTCTTTTTTTTCATGGATTGCTTAATAGCTTTAAGCATTGCCGACTTCTTTATGGGTTTGGTCATGTGGTGCGCGATGTTAAGTTTTTTTGAACGAAGCTTGTCTCCAGCCACCATATCCGAGGTGAGCATCATCATAGTGCTGTCTTCCAGCAACCCGAAGTCTTCTCTTATGTGCTTGGCTACCTCAAAGCCGTCCATATCAGGCATATGGCAGTCCAGCAGGACGAGCTCGAATTCTTTGCTTCCTTTGTCTCTGAGGATTTCCAGGCATTCTTTCCCGCTTGCCGCTTCGGTAACCTTTACTTCAAGGCTTGCGAGGAGTTCGTGTAGAATCTTCCTGTTGGTCGCATTGTCATCAACAATGAGTGCCTTTGTATTCTTAAGGTCTATATCGACCTCTTGCGGCTCTGCGATTGTTTGGTAGTTGATCTGAAAAGATGCGGTAAAGAAGAAGGTCGTGCCTACTCCGAGTTTGCTCTCAAACCACATGCGTCCGTTAAAGAGCTCGCAGAGTTTTTTTGAAATATCCAGACCAAGCCCCATGTCGCCGTATCTTCTGGTGCTAGTGGAGTTACGACGTGTGTATTTATCAAAGATATTGTTGGTCTCGTCTTCTGCCATTCCTATGCCGGTATCGGTGACCGTAAAGAGCAGGGTCTTTACGGCCTTATTATCGGATATGCTTTTATCAATAGAGATATCGACCTTTACCTCGCCTTTTTCTGTAAATTTAATTGCATTGCTGATTAGATGTAAGAGAATCTGAGAGAGTCTGGTGCTGTCGCCGATAAGTGAACTTGGGACCTCTGGCGAGCTGCGTTGGGTCAGTTCCAGTCCTTTTTTGTGGGCATCTATTGCCATTATTTCGCAGACGTTTTCAAGTATCTCCGAGAGTTTGAAGGGGGCGTGGTCCAGCTCCAACTCCCCGGCCTCTATCTTGGATACGTCCAGAATGTTATCGATAAGGGATAGCAGTGAAGATGCGGCAAGCTGGAAGGTTCTCACGTATTCATGCTGTTCTTCGTTTAAAGACGTCCCTGCTAAAAGTTCGGACATCCCTATTATGGCATTCATCGGAGTGCGTATCTCATGGCTCATGCTGGCCAGGAACTCACTCTTGGCCATATTTGCCTGATCAGCGTCATTTCTTGCTTTTATTAATTCATCTTGTGCTTGCCTTTGCTCTGTTATGTCCTGGACCGTACCTATCATGCGCACAGCCGTGCCTGATTTATCAAAGGTAACGCTGCCTTCTCCGTGAACTATATGAACCTCTTTGTTGGGCATTATAATTGAGTGGTTCAGGTTATATGGCTTCTTGCTTGTAAGGGACTGATCGATGGCAAGCCTTACCGTCTCGCGTTCTTCCTGCGGGATTCTTTCTAAAAAGCCTTCATATGTGGCCTCGAATTTCTGAGGAGAAAGACCAAAGATTCTATATATCTCATCGGACCACCAGAGTTTATCTGTCACGATGTTCCAGTCCCAGTTTCCTATATGGGATATCTTTTGCGCCTCGGTAAGCGTCCTTCCTTTGTCCCATAGTTTGTTTTCCATCTCTTGTTTTCCGCTGATATCTAGCGAGAAGGCAGTGAAGGCGGGTTTGTTGTTCAGGTTTGTCACCTGTAAGTGAATTTCTACCGGGTAGGCCGTCTCGTCTTTTCTCTGCTGGAATGTGGTGATGACGAGCCTGTCTTCCTTGCCGGATCTCAGTGGTTCCAGCGCGTTTTTAAAGCTTCCTTCATTATATTCCGGCAGTATCTTGAATACTTGTAGCCTGAGGAGTTCTTCCTGTGTGTATCCGAGGTTCTTGCGTGCCCCCTGGTTTATCTCTATAAATTTAAGTGTTACGGCATCGAAGATGAAGATCTCATTTTGGGATTCATTCAGGATACGCCCGAAGTCGGCGGCCCTGCTGTTTTTGCCCATGACGTTTAAGGACTCCGTAAGCCTGCCTATCTCGTCATTTGAGCGAACCTCAACCTTTATGAAGTCCTTGTTCTCTCTGAGTCTATCGACTGCACTTATTAGGGATAGCAGCGCAGATGTGATCGAGCGCGATATTAACAAGGCGAGTATCGCCACAAATGCCATTATTATCAGCGTTAATATGGTTGTTGTTTTTTTTATTTTTTCGAGTGGAGCGTAGATCTCTTTGCTATCGATCTTGGTAACCAGTGCCCAATTGAGCCCTATAATATTAAGTGGCGTGTATGAACTGAGCACCTCGATGCCCCGGTAGTCTTTTCCAGTTGCGATGCCGGACTGACCTGTAAAGGCCCGGCGACTGGCATTTGTTACAACCTGCTGCAATAAGGCCGTGGTTTCATGTAACTTCATACTTTTAAGTGTGTTTATATATGTCTTGGTTCTTTGAAGTCCTTTAAGGTAGTTCTCAGATGGTTGTGTCAGAAACCTTGAATTGCTTCTCATCAGGTAGTCCGAGCCGACAATATAGGTCTCGCCACTTTTGCCAAAGCCTTTGTCTTCTGGGTCTTTACTCCCATTTATGGTGCTGTCGATTGTCGCAGAGTCTAGCTGAAGTATGAGTACCCCTATAAGTTTGTTGTTTGCAAATAATGGTGTCGAAATGAAGGCACTGGGGGTCAAGTAGGAAGGGGCGTACCTTGCGTAGTCTGTAAGTCTTGGCTGACCGCTTTTTTTAATCTGCATGGCGTTGTTAAATGCCGTGGCGATCTTTGAGTCCCTGTGAGTTCCGTTTATCAGGCTCGTCGCAAAGTCAGTCTTTTTTGTTACGCTATAGACGATAAAGCCGTTCTTTGGCTCAACAAGAAAGAGGTCGATATTTTTGAATCTGTTTTTATAGTTGCGCAGCAGTGGATGGTATTTTTCATGGGCTTTGGTGTACGGGGTTGCCTCAGGTGCCGCTAGCATATTGCTCCTGCCTGTTGTCGAGTATGGATTGGCCGCTATGTAGGTATACTGCAACAGCTGCGATAGTTCGTTTTTAGGGATGTACTTGGCTATATTTTCTATCTGTGGTTCTTTTTTACGCAACCGATACATGAAATCTGTTTCATAATAATCTCTAAGGATATTTTTGTGCTCTGCTCTCTGCTCTACCGTTGACGCAGAGTCTTTTTCAAAGCTATTAAATCCTTCTGTTAGTTCCTTCATCGCCGCTATGATCATAGGATCTTCCGATAAGGCTTTGATCTGAGTTGATACGGTCTTGAAGTATTGCTCTATATTATCGCTCTTTGCCTCCCTGAGTTCTGTGAGTCGTTCAAAGGTTGCCACGGTAAGCGATTCCTTGGTAACCTTATAGTTTTGGAAGGAGACGGCTAACATAGATAGTCCGCTTACCAGAACAAATGCCAGAATAAGTTTAGTACGAAGGCTTTTAAACATAGTACTCATTCGCTCCGATTAATATCTGCAATATATTTTATGAGTATCTTTAAGTTGTGTAAGGTACAGTCTGCGAGTATGTCGTAGCTGATTCGGATACCCGGCCACGGCATTCGCGTTTGTTTGAGAGCAAGGTGTTTTTATCTTTCGTGGGAATAATTCGAGGTGTTTTGCTGATTGCTGACGTAATGGTTAAAGGATTTTATTGATCGTTTATTTTGATTTTTGCTACTGGTTGATCAAGATCTTCCCTGGCGGCATCCTGAGAGGCCTCGACCCTGTTGCGTCCATTTTTTTTCGCCTTATAAAGCATCTGATCGCTGATATCCAGTAGTGATTCCGGCAGAGAATTGTTGGCTGGTATGACGCTTGATACCCCGAGGCTTATGGTTACGTATTTACTGGTTGTAGAGGTGCTGTGCGGCATCTCTAGCCCTTCAATTGCCTTGCGGATACTCTCGGCAACGGATGTTGCCCCGCCAAGCCCTGTCTCGTTCAGGACTATAGCGAACTCCTCGCCGCCGTAGCGCGCTGCGGTGTCTCCGTTGCGACGAACGAATTTATTGAGTGCATGGGCGACATCTTTCAGGCAATCGTCTCCGGCCATATGCCCGTAAGTATCGTTAAATAACTTGAAGTTGTCTATATCAATGAGGATTATCGAGAGTTTTCTTCTCTCTCGCATGGCAGCACCCCAGGCCTTTGTGAAGTTAGCGTCAAAGCTCCTTCTATTGGCGATCCCGGTCAGGCCATCTGTCATAGAGATGCATTTTAGCTTGTTGTTGGCAGCCTTAAGCTCCATGCTTACTATCTTAAGCTCTTCGGAGTTGGCCTTTCTATGGTCAGTCTCTTTTTTAAGTTTGAGCGCAGCGCGGATTCTGGCCAGTAGCTCTATCTCGTTTGGTGGCTTTGTTATATAGTCGTGCGCTCCGGCCTCAAAGGCCTTTTGAAGTGATGCAATCTCTGTTGCGACCGTTACCATTATGATAGGGATGTCATTGAAGACCTGTTTTGCCTTTATGCGGCTAAAGGCCTCGATGCCGTCTATATTTGGCATTATTTTATCCATAAGGATCAGGTCTATATCTATCATCTGGGTGCTTTTTTTGTTGTATAGCCCCAGGATATCAAAGGCCTCAAGTGCTGATTCTGCAAAGATAAGTGTGTTGTAGCCGGCATGGCCAAGTATCTTATCCAGCAGCAGCCGAAAGTCTTCTGAGTCATCGACGATGAGTATCTTCATATCTTTGAGGGCTTTCTCATCGGTACTAGTCATCTGGTTTGTGTCCTTTGTTTTGAGGGGTGCCTTTTTCGGTGGGGTTTGTTCGAGGGTGGGCTAGTCTCTTCAGGCTATAAATATATATAATAAAGCACTATTGATATAATTCTACCCTAGAACTATGGCTTGTCAAGTAAGGTTTGCTGGGGTTTTGGTGCGAGAGTTCTTCTTTATCTGCGCTCTTTTAAGGCCTCTTTGAGGTATCTGGCTGTGTGCCCTGCCTGTGAATTCGCTATCTGCTCGGGGGTGCCTGTGGCAACGACCATGCCGCCTTCTTTGCCGCCCTCCGGGCCGATATCAATTACGTAGTCAGCGGTCTTTACGCACTCCATGTTGTGCTCGATTATAACGACGGTATTGCCGGAGTCTACGATGCGACTTAGCACATATAGTAGTTTTTTAGTGTCGTCCGTGTGTAGGCCGGTGGTCGGTTCATCCAGTATATATAGTGCCGCAGAGTTTTCTTTTTGCAGTTCTTTTTTATTTTTGTCGTCTCGCCATGCGGTGAGGCCTCGGCTTTGCTTGGCAAAGCCGAGTTCACGGGCAATCTTTAGGCGTTGAGCCTCACCGCCCGATAGCGTCGTCGCCGACTGGCCAAGCTTAAGGTATCCAAGGCCGACTTCCTTTATTACTGATATCTTCTTGGCAAGGCTCGGTATTGATTGAAAAAAGACTGCCGCATCGTCAAAGGTCATCTGTAAGACCTCGTAGATATTACGGTCTTTGCTCTTGATCTCAAGGACCTGCGTCTTGTAGCGTTGGCCCTCGCAGCCAGCGCATGTTATATAGACATCCGGGAGAAAGTACATCTCAAGCTTTTCTACGCCTTCTCCTTTGCAGCTCTCGCATCTACCGCCAGGCACATTAAAAGAAAAATGCCCCGGGGTCAGGTTCAGGGCCCGGGCCGATCTGAGTGAGCTGAAGTGGCTGCGTATATCGTCAAAGCCGCCTATATATGTTATCGGGTTACTGCGTGGCGTCTTGCCGATTGGTTCTTGATCTATGAGTTTTATCTCACGTATCTTGTCTGCGCCGATTATCCTTGAGTGCTCCAGAGCCCTATCTGTCTTTATATTAAAGCTCGGAGCCAGTGCTTTATAGAGTGTATCCATTATGAGCGAGCTTTTGCCCGAGCCAGAGACCCCTGTGATGCAGGTCAGTGTGCCAAGCGGTATCTCTATATCTATATTTTTGAGGTTATGCCCCTTCGCTCCGAAGAGTTGCAGGCTCTGCCCGTTGCCACGCCTGCGCCAGCGCGGGACCTTTATCTCTTTTTCGCCTCTCAGGTACTCTGCCGTAAGTGTTTTTGCCTCGGCCTTAAACTCCGCTAGCCCGCCGGAGTAGACGAGCCTGCCGCCAAGCTCCCCGGAGCCAGGGCCAAGCTCGATTACGTGGTCTGCGGCACGGATCGTAGAGGTATCGTGCTCAACGACGACTACGGTATTGTCGCGTGCGGCTATCTGCTTGATCTGACCAATAAGTCTATCAATATCACGAGGATGCAGCCCTACCGAGGGTTCGTCCAGGATATATAGTACGCCGGAAAGTGCCGAGGCGAGCTGGTTGCAGAGGGCTACGCGTTGGGCTTCTCCGCCGGAGAGGGTACGGGTTAAGCGGTTAAGCGTAAGGTGCTCAAGCCCGGTCTCAGCGAGAAACTTGAGCTTTATGGCGAGCTGCTTTGTGGCCTCTTTGGCAAGCTTTGCTTCTTTGGGGGCGAGCCGCAGGGTTTTAAAAAACCCTCCTGCCTCTTTTATCGTCATAGCCGAGAGCTCTGCGATATTCAGTCCGCCAAGCCTTATTGCCAAGGCCTTTTTACTCAGGCGCATACCTCGGCAGCCTGCGCACTCGAAGTGCCCTTTGTAACGGGAGAGAAAGACGCGGACATGCAGTTTGTATTTTTTGGTATCTAGATACGCAAAAAAACCATCAAAGCCGTCAAAGTCTTCCGTGCCTTTGGCGATAACCTCCCGTTCTCTTTTGGATAGAGAGCGGTAGGGTATGTCCAGATCCAGGTCGTATTTTGCAGCGTGTTCTTCCAGTTGCTCGTACCACCAGGCAGAGGCCGGCTTTGTCCACGGCTCGATAGCGCCTTCTCTGAGCGTCAGGCCCTTGTCAGGTACGAGTTTGTCTTCATCGTATAAGAGGATATTGCCAAAGCCCTTGCACTCGTTGCATGCGCCGAGCGGATGGTTAAAGGAAAATAATATCGGAGTGGGTTTTTCCAGCTCAAAGCCGCACAAGGTGCAGGTGAGGCGACGGGTAAAGTTAAGCAGTTTGTCTTTGTTGCCGGAGGTGTCGCTGCCGAGTACCATTACAGCGGCACTTCCAGAGCCTTCCTGAAAGCTCGTCTCCAGAGAATCAACTATGCGTCCGCGTTTGTCTTTTTTTATTACTATTCTATCGACGACTACCATAAATTCTTTGCTTGCCTTGATGGCCTTTTGGGCCGAGGCCTTGTCCTCGCTTATATCGAGGATCTCGTTATTGCCAGTAGCTGTCGGGTTACAGACGGCAATCCTTATAAAGCCTCTGGCGAGAAGTCTTTCGACAATCTCTTCCAGCTCTGCCTTGGTCGGGTATTTTCTTCGTCCTGTGGCCTCTGCCTTCTGCATAAAACCGATCAGTGCTTTGCTGCCATCGTGGTCTTTCAGGAGTTTTTTATAGGCAGTCGCCGGGCTTGTCGGTGTGACCTCCAGCTCGCAGTCAGGGCAGAGCAGCTTTCCGGCACGGGCAAATAAGATACGCAGGTAGTCATTTATCTCGGTCGCCGTACCAACGGTAGAGCGGCTGGTGCGCACGGGGTTTTTCTGCTCGATAGCGATGGCCGGCCGGATGTTTCTGATCGAGTCTAGGTCTGGGCGGTCCATACGTTCGAGAAATAGGCGTGTATAGGTCGAGAGCGACTCCATAAAACGCCACCGGCCCTCGGCAAAGAGCGTATCAAAGGCCAGCGAGCTTTTGCCAGAGCCGCTCGGCCCGACGATAGCCGTGATCTTATCGTGCGGTATGCTGACGCTTATATCCTTGAGGTTATTCTGGCGCAGGCCCTCTATGACGAGGTAGTCCTTATCCTCTGGCACAGATAGCGCAAAGGCCTCATGAATATCGTTTTTAAGGTTTTTTGTAGTAGTCACTGGCCATGCCCCAAGTGGTAGATGTAACTTGAAATTATACCGCATGTGCAGGGTTGTTTGCAAGTAGTAGAGGTTTGTGCCGGTTGTCTTCGCACTCATAAATGCACTGCTGCGTTGTCAGGACTTCG
>CAZUFI010000008.1:0-17505 GCA_964618745.1 uncultured Thermodesulfobacteriota bacterium
TAGTGGTCTTTGCGTAAGACGTCTTTGATCTTGTCTTTCAGCTCTCGCAGGTCCGAGGACTTTACGACGTAGGCATCAGAGGCCCACGTTCCGAACTCTTGTTTATAGTGTGGGTACGCCGTGCAGAGTATGACGGGTAGTTCCTTGTATTTTTCCTTGAGTTTACGCAGGACCTCAACGCCGTCCATTCCCGGCATCTTTATATCGAGCAGTACCATATCCATCTGGCCTGAGTCGAGTTTTTTTAACGCCTCTTCGCCAGACGATGCTAGCTCTACCTCGTAGCCTTCTTCCTCAAGCTCTTCCTTATAAAGAAGCCTGATCCCTTCCTCGTCATCCACGATAAGTATTCTACTGCTCATCCGCTGCCCCCTTGATCTTCCGACCGCTGATTCAAGTTTTAGCAGGCTGACCTGCTTTGGAAGAAGGTATTCTTATGGCAAAGGTAATCCCTTTGCCATAGCTGTTTTTTATATCAATAATGCCTTGATGACGAGTAACGATTCGATTGGTAATGGGCAACCCAAGGCCGGTACCCGCTGTCTCTGATGGTCCTTTGCCTTTTTTAGTCGTGAAAAACGGGTCGAATATCTCGCTCAGATACTTCGGATCGACGCCGCCGCCGTTGTCGCTGATCTCTACGACGACCCATTCTTTGTGTTTTTTGGTGACAAGCGTTAGCTCCCCGCCATCTTTCATCGACTGTATCGCATTTGCTATGAGGTTGTCAAAGGCTATCTTAATCTGGTCTTTATCGAGCTGCGCGTGGAGCGGAATCTTTGTAAGTCTTTCTTTTATCTTGATTTTATTGCTGCTGCACCTGTCTTTGAAGAGGTGCAGAGTTGTGCGGACGACCTCATTAATATCAGCAGAGCAGAGACAAAGCGGGCGTTCCTCGGTGTAGTTGAAGATGTCGTCGATTATGGTCTCCAGCCGCTTGACCTGTGAGCAAATTTGATCGATGTATGGGGAGTTCTTCGAGTTTTTTTCTGTGTTTTTTCTCAGCCCCTTGGCGTAGCCTCCTATGCTAAGAAGCGGATTTTTAATTTCATGGGCAAGGGTTGCCGATAGTTCACCGAGCGTCATGAGCTTTTCAGCATTTACCAGCCTCTTCTGAACGGTACGGAACTCGTTATAGGTGCTTCGCAGTCGCATGTAGTTGATATTGGACTTTATCGTATATGTTATCTGCTTTGTTGCTGTTATAAGTTGTTTTTTCTTGGCCGCAATTAGTGTTTTCTTTAGGCGTGATTTCAGGTATATGATCCCGAAGCAGGACCGACCATCGCTTAGTGGATAGACCAGTGTGCTTCTGAAGCCGACCAGACCGTTGTCATGGACGGAACGTGCCTTGGACGACTCTGGTTTTGGTGTGTATATGGTCGTCGGGCGAAGGCTGGTAGCCACAGTGAAGGCAAACCCTTCGCCGTCCAGGTAGCTGTCTACAAGGTCAGCACGTCTGCCTGCATGGGCCGTAGCCATAAAGCGGCGTTCCGGGTCGTTCCATCTGTATATGGTGCAGTCGTCCATATCCAGTTCTTTTGCGAGCAGACGCGCGCTTTTTGCGAGCCTGTCGCCAAGGCTTGTCTCAGAGGTTGTTATATCTATGATCTTTGTTATAAAGTCTTTGTTCATAGTTTTTACCTGGTCTTAGATCTTTGCCTCTCGCAGGAACTTGGCTGATTCTTCCGGCGGGGTTGGATTGATATAGAAGCCAGAGCCCCATTCAAAGCCGGCTGTCTTTGTGAGCTTTGGCATTATCTCAAAGTGCCAGTGGTAGTGCGGGAGCGCGGAGGTTCCGTTCTTTATAGGTGCGCTATGCAGAATAAAGTTATATGGAGGCGAGCCGAGGACTTTGTTTATTCTTTTCAGGACATTTGAAAATATCGCAGCCAGATTTTCATAGTGGTGCTTCTGAGAGTTTTCAAAGTTTGATTCGTGAAATTTAGGTAGTATCCATACCTCAAACGGAGATTTAGGGGCGTACGGGGCTATGGCAATATAGTCTTGATTCTCGGTGACCATACGTGAGCCCTGAGCTATTTCCTGGCGTATTATATCGCAGAAGATGCAGCGTTCTTTATAGTTATAATACTCTAGGCTGCCGTCGAGTTCTTCTCCGACTCTCTTTGGTACGATAGGGAGGGCTATGAGTTGAGAATGCGTGTGTTCAAGGGATGCTCCGGCGGCCTCTCCGTGGTTTTTGAATATTACGATATAGCGCAGTCTTGTATCCTGCTTGAGATCTATGATCCTGTCGCGGTACGCCCAGAGTACTTCTTCAAAGTGTTTAATGGGGAGCGTAGCGAGTGTGTCGTCGTGGTTGGGTGATTCTATGATGACCTCGTGCGCGCCGATGCCATTCATCTTGTCGTAGACACCTTCACCCGAGCGGTCCAGATTACCTTCGACCTTAAGGGCCGGGTATTTGTTTGGCACAACACGTATTGACCAGTAGGAGTGGTCGTCGCTCTCGGCATCGTCATTACGGTAAGAGATTATCTCTGGTGGTGTCATTGTTTCGTTACCAGCACAGAAAGGGCATGCCCCTCCCTTGGGAGGCGGGGCGGGGACGATGAAGTCGGATGGGCGTTTACCACGGTCTGTGGAGATAATTACCCAGCGTCCTATTATGGGGTCTTTTCTTAGCTCAGGCATAGGCTTTGCGCTTCGGATTGTTAGAGTTAGTAAGATATTGTTCTATCAATGAGTCTGGGGTGTGGCCAAGGGGGCTGAGGTTGTCGGTGGTAAGTGATGTGAGGGCGTAGTACATAAGATACCTGGGTTTGGTTGAGGGTGGTGTTACCAGTCTTTAAAGTTGCCCCCGTTGCTTCTCGGTCTCTTCTTCTTCGGTTTTGCACTCTATGCAGGATGTCGTTACCGGCCTTGCCTCAAGTCTTTTTTCTGAGATCGCTTCTCCGCATACCTCACACTCGCCGTAGATGCCTTCATTGATCCTTTCAAGTGCTTCTTTGACCTTGGCGACGAGTTTGCGTTCTCTGTCTTTAACTCGAAGGGTGAAGTTACGATCTGTCTCACGCAGAGCCCTGTCGGCAGGGTCGGCGAAGTGTTCTTCATCGGTACGGTTCATACCGCTTACGGTCTTTTCCGCATCGGCCATTAGCCCTGTTAACTTCGAGTCGAGGATTTCTTTGTAGTGTTCTAGTTTTACTTTATTCATCATTTGATTATAACCCAAATGAATTTTGTGTGCAAATGTTAAATGTCAATCCATTTGGTCTATATCAAAGAAGCTGTCATCGTTATCTAGTTCATTGCGAGTCTTTGTGTTGTCTACTATTATCTCTCTGATTTTATGTTTTTCAATCGTGAGGAGAAATAATTCTTTTAAGGCCTCACCCTCTGGAGTGAAGGACAATGCACCTGTAGCGCCCTGGGTTTCTACGGCATTTATTATGGACTCTCTGATCTCGCTACGGTCGATGATGGTCTCTTCTTCTTCGTTTTCTTCCATGGCCCTTAGCAGTATCATCGTAGAGTCATAGGCCTCGGCCTCGATAATTCCTGGTTCATAGTCGTATGAGTTATAGAATTTTCTGACAAAGGCGACTGTGCCTGGGCGTTCGCTTTTTGCAAAGAAGCCGTCTACAAAAACCGCACCCTCGATATATTCACTGGCAAGCTCAAGGAGCTTTGGCGATCTCCAGCCGTTTGAGCCGAAAAGGCGAATCTCTTTGATATCATAAAATGCCAGATGCGGGGCTATCTGCGCAATCGATGCGTAGTAGTCGGGTATGTAGAGTGCCTGAGCTTCTATCTTGCGAGTATATTTTACGACGTGTCTGCGCCCGCTAAGTCCTTCTTCAACCTCTATTTGAAAGAGTGTCTTGAGTTCTTCGCCAAAGTCTTTTTCTCCGGCCTCGTATTCAAGTTCGGCCTCTACGATTGCGCCAAGCTCGGCAACGGCATCTTTGAAGTGGCGGGCCAGCTCTCTGCCGTACGGTGTTTTTGGCGAGAGGATCGCAAAGCTTTCAATCCCTTCGTTCTCTATAGCGTGACGCGCAATGGCCTGGGCCTGTTGCTTGAGTGTAAGGAAGTTTCTAAAGACGTAGTCGCCGATCTCCGGGATACCTGTTTTTTGTGAGAGAACCATGGCCGGTAGCTCTCCGCGTTGCGCTGCCTTTGCAACCACCGAAGCGTTACGGCTCAGTAGCGGGCCGATGATGCCGGCAACATGTTGATTTCTTGCCAGCTGTTTTACCGTGTTTTTGATGCGGCTATCTTTATCCGTGCTGTCTTTAATCAGAAGCTCGACATCAATAGTTGTCTCTCTGGCAAAGTTATCTACGGCTAGGACTATGCCTCTAAGGGCCTGCTCGCCGTACTTGGAGTAGCGTCCGCTAAGCGGAAGAATCGCGCCAATAGCGGGTTTGGGGTTGCCTTCGCCAAGAGAATTTATGATTGAATCAATCGTCTTTAATAAGCGGTCGGCCTTGACCTTATAGCTAAGTCCTGAGTCTGTATTGCTTATGAGTGATTCAAGGTTACTTTTGGCCTCTACGATAAAACCGTTCCTGTACTGGCAGTAGGCCAGACCAAAGAGTGCCTCCATACGGTGGCGGCTACCTGGGTAATCCTTGAGGATTTTTTTGTAATGGCGTTCCGCGCCTTCAAAGTTTTTGTTTTGCATATATAGCTTGGCAAGCTTTGCGGCGGCCTCATCTGCAACGACCGCTGAAGGATAGCTCTTTAAAAAATCTTCGAGCCTCGCGGTGGTATCATCTGTCGGACCTACCTCTTCGATCTCTTCGAATATTCTCCAGAGAAGGTCGCTTGCGCTGTGGTTGCTCCAGAAGAGTCGGGCGTCTGCCGCGTGCGGCGAGATTAGTACCGCCAGTAAGACTAGCAGGATTACGGTCGTCTTTGTCCTCATTCGAAGATCTCCTTAACTTTATCAAAGAAGCCTTTTTTATTTGGGAATATATCGTCGTTGCTTATATGAGCAAATTCTTCCAGTAGTTCACGTTGGCGTTTGTTGAGCTTGGACGGGGTCTCGACCCTAATGTAGACGAGCTGATCGCCTCTTCTGTTTGTCCTGAGCGAGGTGATACCCTTTCCGCGCAGTCGCATTACCTTACCCGGCTGTGTGCCGCCCGGGATCTTGACCTTTACATTGCCCTCAATAGTTGGCACCTCGATCTCTGCGCCAAGACTTGCCTGCGGGAAACTTATCGGTACTTCGCAGATAATATCGTCTTCATCTCTTTTAAAGATTGGATGAGGGTCTACCGTTAGGAAGACGTAGAGATCACCGTTGGGGCCACCCCTTGGCCCTGGTTCTCCTTCACCGGCTACTCGCAGGCGAGAGCCCGAGTCAATGCCGGCAGGGATATTTATCGAGAGTGTTGATGAACTCTGGATGATTCCTGCCCCCGCGCAGGTGGAGCATGGGTTGGTTACTACCGAGCCCGCACCACGGCACGCCCTGCAAGTTCTGGCCATATTCATAAAGCCTTGCTGGAAGCGTTCCTGACCGCTGCCGCCGCAGCGTTTGCAGGTCTCGGGTGAGGTGCCGGTCTTTGCTCCGCTTCCGGCACAGGTGCCGCACCTATCGGTCTTTGGTATATCTATATCTTTACTTGCACCAAAGATGGCCTCGTCAAAACTTATATTAAGGTTGTATCTAAGGTCATTGCCGGGCTCAGGGCCAGGGCGGCGTTGTCTGCCGCCGAAAAAATCCGAGAAGACGTCGCCAAAAAGATCCTGAAAGTCTCCGCCAAAGCCAGAGTCCCCGTGACCACCCGGCCCGCCCGGTCCCGGTGGGCCGTCGGTGCCGAACCTGTCATAGTGCGCGCGTTTATCAGGGTCTTTAAGGACCTCGTAAGCACCGTTGAGCTCTTTAAACTTTTCTTCTGCTTTTTTGTCACCCTTATGTTTGTCCGGGTGGTACTTATGGGCCATCTTTCTGAAGGCCTTTTTTATATCAGTCTGAGACGCGCTGCGTTCAACCTCAAGCATTGCGTAATAATCTATTATCATCTTATTTGTTGATACTCCTTACCGTTTTAGCCGGTCTCCAAAGTTGGGTAATATCTTCTTTTTTTGTATGCAGTTACCCTCTGCTTACTTTGCCACTATTACAAGGGCCGGGCGCAGGAGCTTGTCTTTGAGCATAAAGCCCTTTTGAAATACCGTAGTAACGGTATCGCTCTCGACCCCTTCTTTTACTTCGTGGCTTACTGCTTCGTGCAGGTTAGGGTCGAATTTTTTGCCTTTAGCCTGTATCTCTGTTACACCGTGTCTGAGCAGTGTCTCGTACATGCTCTTTAGCGTAAGCTCCACGCCGCCCTTTAGAGAGCCGCCGTCATCGTCTTTGCAATGGTCCAGAGCCCTTTCCAGATTGTCGGTCACGGTCAGAATGTCTTTGACTATATTGCTGTTGGCGTAGACAATGGCATCGGATTTTTCTTTTTCAAGGCGTTTTTTAAAGTTCTCGACATCGGCGCATTTGCGCAGGAACTTATCGTTGAGTTTGTTGATATCCGCAAGCCTCTTCTCCAGTTCATCTGCAAAAGATATGGGGGCACCAGGCGTTGCTTCGCCGTCGTCGTCAGCCGTAGTTTCTTCAGCCTTTGTTGGTTCAGCACTGGCAGTTGGTTCTTCCATCATTGCCGCCATCATCTCTTCTTCTGGGGTGAGTTCTTTTGTCGTAGTCGGCTTTTCAGCCGTTGTCGGCTCTGTTTCGCCGGATGATTTATTGTTCTTGGTATTAAACATCTATCTACTCCGTTTACTGTAATTTTTATTTTATATGACCAGGTTTTGCAGCTTTGCTGTTCTCTCCAGCTGGGCTGCCGCGCAGTTAACCAGCGGAATGATCTTCTGGTAATCCATCCTGACCGGACCTACAATGCCTATCATACCTGTTGCGTCTTGGCCCGTGCCATAGGGGGCTGTGACAAAGCTCAGGCCATCAAAGACGCGTGATGCGCCTTCTGATCCCATATGTATATTTATTCCGTTAGCTCTTATATCATTTATGCTCGCATCCAGAATCTTTACGATAAGGCTCTTTTCTTCAAGTGCCGCAAAGACATTCTTAATGCGTGTTGCGTCTTCTTTAAACTCCGGTTGCTCGAAGATAAGGGCCGTACCCTCAAGAAATATATCCTCTTCGACCTTTTGCTCCAGCTCACCTGCGGCAACGCTGCCGACCCTCAGTGCCTCACCAGCGATGGCATCGGTACGTTTTTGGTGGCTCTCGGCTACCTTTTTTACTTTGTCAAGCTCGGTAAAGAGTCTTCTGCGCAGCCCTCTAAGCGTAAGCCCCTGTCCGATAGAGCAGAGGTAGTTCGAGGCTCGCTCCATGTTCAGTGCGCCAGCCGAGCCCTCAAGGCTTACTGTGCTGGTATGGACCAGTCCGCTATTTGATACGATTATTACAAGCACCCTTGAGTCGTTTATCGCAAGGAGTTTTATCTCTTTGATGGTAAAGTTTTTTACGCCCGGCATAAGCAGCAGCGCCGCGCAACTGGTAAGCGTAGATAGAGCGCGTGTTGTCCTTAGTGTAATAGTCTTTATCGGCATCGGTCCGCTCTCGCAAAGAGATAGGCTTGCTATATCCGAGGGCTTTGGCTCTGTCAGCTCACGCAGGGTATCGACGTAGAGCCTGAAGCTCTTATCCGTTGGTATGCGCCCGGACGAGCTGTGGTCTTTAACCAGATAGCCATTTTGCTCTAGCTCGGAGAGGATGGCACGGATGCTGGCAGCACCGAGATTCAGGCCGCAGCTGCGGGCAACCAGAGCTGAGCTTATGGGGCGGACGCTCTCGATATATTCACGCACAACGACATCCAGAATACGCTGCGATCTGCTGGTCAGCCCGGGGCCTTTATATGTATTGTTTATACCTGTCATCTTACTCATAAATAGCTGTTTTTATAGTTGGTAATGCCTTTAAAAGATACCAATGGCAAGCAGTGTTGTCAAGGGCTGGTCGCCCCTTTTAACGGGCTATTCAGTATATCTCGTTGGATAAGAGCATGCCTTCTTTGGTCAGCCGTAACCTGCCATTGCTGGAGTAGATAAGGCGTTTTGCGCCAGCCAAGTCGTCGGCCTCGTTTAAAAGTCCTTTTCGTACCATATACTTCTGCACAGAACCTTGAAATACCGCTTTGAAGGCCATCTCGTCTATGCCCCTGGTCTGCCTGAGTCCGAGCATAATCGCCTCGGCTATTGCCTGTTGCTTTGTGAGTCTTTCTTCCCCTATCTTTGGGCTATCACCGGTCTTTATAAGCTTTATATACTCTGGTGCATCCGTTACGTTCCACCAGCGACGGCCAAAGTCCTGGTCCTCAGAATCATCTAAAGCCCGGCTCTGTATAAATGAATGGGCCGATGCCCCAAGCCCTATATAGTCGCCGCCGCTCCAGTATCTATTATTATGGCGGCTCTGCCGACCGGGGCGGGCAAAGTTGGATATTTCATAGTGCTCAAAGCCTGCGGCCTCTAGTCGTTCTATCGTCATCAAGAACAACTCTCGCTCGGTCTCTTCATCAGGTAGTATCAGGCTGCCGTTATCCAGAGCCAGGGCAAAAGGGGTTTTATCCTCTATTGTCAGGCCATAGACCGAGATATGTTCCGGCCCCAACTTAATTACTTTATCCAGCGTCTCTGCGAACACGGACAGACTCGTTTGAGGTACGCCCGAGATGATATCTACCCCGATATTTGTAAATCCCAGATCCCTTGCATCTTTAAAGGTCTGAGTAGCCTGAGCTGCCGTGTGTAACCGGTCAAGCGTCTTAAGCTCTTGGTCACTTAGGGACTGTAGTCCGATACTCAGGCGATTTACCCCGTAGTCTCTAAGCTCTCGAAGCCCTTTAGCGGTAGCACTATCGGGATTGAGCTCTATTGTTATCTCGGTCTCTGCATCTGTTGTAAGCCGCGCTCTAGCGGCGTCGATTAATTCTCCTATGAGCGACGGCGTAAAGAGCGATGGCGTCCCGCCCCCGAAGTATATTGATTCTAGTCTCGTGTCTTTGTCTATCTGCTTGTTTTCTAAGACCTTTTCTAGCTCTAGCTTGAGGCTATCGGTATATTCTCTCTCAGGAAAAAAATTACCAGCAGTGCTTGTAAAGCTGCAATACGGGCACTTTTTCCTGCAATAAGGAATATGCAGGTAAAGCCCGATAGTCTTATTATTTAATTTAGGTACGTTCATTGTAATTGTCAAGTGTGAGATACGGTTTATTATCTGCCTGTGGTACTTATTAAGCTAATAATTATACCAGATTAGCAGGGGGAACGCTCATTTAATGTGGCCCCGAGCGGTATGTAGCCTCGCAGTTGAGATCAGGCAGCCATATATGAGGGGTATGAAGAGGAGGGCAGATAAGCTCAGGGCTTACTATACGAAGTATATTAGCAGGCATGCCAAGAGGAATATCGCTACCCAGACGACGGTCGATCCTATTGGCCAGTGCTTGATGTTATCGCCGGGATAGATGGCCTTCTCTCGTTTGATGCGGTTGCGCAACTTAACGCGCCTGTCCGAGCCGCTAATGACTAGCGAGAAGGTATCTGCGCCTATCTTAAAAGCTCCCAGCGGATTACGCATAAAGTAGATAAGGCCGTTTGGTACGGCGGTAAAGACGGCACCGGCTATCAGGTCGCCGATCTTTAAGAGCGGACTATTGATGAAGTAGATAAACATACCGCCCGTCTTACGATAGAACCAATCGGTATCAATGCTAAGCGTCTTGTGCGGGTTGAGCTTGCCAAGGACTATAAAGAAGGCAAGGGCCGTAAAGCCGAGCATCAAGAGCGAGGCTGTGACGTGATCCATCGTATACGGATTGTAGTCGGTCGGGAAGGGCAGTACATTATAAAGCCCGCGCGGATAGATGCCGATCCCTATGCATATTACCGCTGCCATCGCCATCGCTACCAGCATATTCAATGGCGGCTCTTTTGCCTTGTGCATGGCCAGTTCATTATGCTCGTTTGGACGGAAGAAAAGGTGATAGGCGAGCTTTAGCCCGACGCTCAGGAATGTACCGACGGCAGTGAGGCTCAAGAGCATAGTCGTCCAGGCCATATGCTCGTAATGGGCAGCACCGATTATCATTGCTTTACTGACAAAACCGCTAAAGAGCGGGAAGCCTGAGATGGCAAAGGCCCCGACCATAAATAAGACCATTGTTTTGGGCATCTTCTTATAGATCCCGCCAAGCTCTGTGAGTTTTCGAGTGCCGGTGACGTAGATGACCGCACCCGCACCCATAAAGAGCAGTCCCTTAAAGAATATATTGGTAAAGGCATGTGCCGCCGAGCCATTAATAGCGAACTCCGTACCAATACCGACGGCCGTTACCATATATCCGACCTGACTGATGATATGGTAAGAGAGCAGACGACGGCAATCGTTTTCGATTATTGTATATAAGATACCGTAGAGGGTCATTATAACGCCGAGGACTATTAGGATTTCGGCCCCCGAGAAGCCCCGAATCAGGACGTAGATGGCCGTCTTTGTGGTAAATGTAGCGAGAAATACCGAGCCCGTGATAGAGCCCTCTGGATAAGCGTCTGATAGCCATGCGCTAAGCGGAGGCACTGCGGCGTTCAATAAGAAGCCGATCAGGATCAGGTAAAATGCCGTAGCCCCGCCCGGGCCGTCCGGGGTAAAGCCGTTAAAGGCCAGCGTTTGCGCCTCTGCGTAATACATAAGAATACCGGCAAGCAGAAATAGCCCGCCCGCGATATGCACCAGCAGGTAACGCTTACCTGCTTTGAGTGAGTTTTTGAACTTTCCGGCGAAGATAAGGTACGCAGACGAGAAGGCCATTATCTCCCAGAAGAGGAAGAGCGTAAAGAGGTCTCCGGCAAAGACCGCGCCAAGCGAGCTTCCTGCGTAGAGCAGCCCTGCGATATGCTGGCGGTCGTCGTCAAGGTGCAGGGAATAGACCCCACCAATAAAGGTCATGATGCAGAATGCATAAGAAAAACCAATAGATAGCGCATCGATGCGACCAAAGGTCAGCTTAAGTCCCATATAGTCATAGACCCAGGCGGTCGTGTCGGGCGTAGAGTAATAGGTCGCGGCCAGAGCCACAAGCGGGATCAGCAGTATATAGCTCTTCTTTATCCCGCCCTTAAGAAACGGGATAAGGATAGTGCCGACAAGCATTATAACGCCTGGATGCGCCCACTCAGTCATAGAAGTCCTCTTTTTTCATTACCTTGAATTTATACCCTAAAAACTTACTGACCCCGATAAGCAGCAGGCAGCCGACAAAGGCAAATGCCCCCCAAAAGCCAGGGATAGTATCCCACGGGAATATCGGATAGCCGCGCGGCGCAAAGTAATCGGCGATGACGATCAGGGCGAGTACGATATAGAATATTGTCTTTGTTTTGGCTGAAAACTTCATGGCCTGAGCACCTCTTTAGCTAGAGCGATAAAGAAATCAGGGTATATACCTATAAATACCGAGGCCAGTGCCGTAAATACAAGAGGGATCGTCATCATCGGAAGCTCACGGACCTTGTGATGGCCGCTGCCGTGTTGCGAGTCTGCGTCCTCTGGTGATTCCTTACCGAAAAACGCCTTATAGCTTACCGGCAGGAAGTAGGCGGCATTAAGCATAGTGCTGACAAGAATTACTATCAGTATAATCGAATTTTCAGCCTCTACCGTGCCGACGGCCAGATACCACTTGGTTACGAATCCTGCGACCGGCGGCACACCTATCATACTCAGCGATGCTATGAAGAAGGCAGCCATCGTCCACGGCATCTTCTTGCCTATTCCGCCGAGTTCGCTTATTTTTGTCTTATGCGTTACGGCATAGATATGCCCTGCGCAGAAAAAAAGCGTAATCTTGGAAAACGCATGGTTTGCGATATGTATTATCGCCGCCAGAAGTGAGCTTGGTGAGAGCATTACCGCACCGAGCACTATATAGGCAAGCTGGCTTACCGTAGAGTACGCGAGCCGAGCCTTGAGGTTGTCCTTTGTAAGGGCTATGACCGAGGCCATAACAATAGTAAAGCAGATGAAATAGGCCGCAAAGAAGCTTATCCCGAGTGAATCGAGTAGTTCCGGGCTAAAGATATGGAAGACGACACGCAGGACTGTAAATACTCCGGCCTTAACAACGGCAACGGCATGCAAAAGCGCACTGACAGGCGTTGGCGCGACCATAGCCGCAGGTAGCCAGTTATGGAAGGGCATCATTCCGGCCTTTGTAATACCAGCCATAAAGAGGATAAATATAATAGTTAGCAGGGCTGTTGAACCCGTACCTGTAAGGATGCCGCCATGAGCAAAATCAAGGGTTCCGGCTGCGTTATAGGTCAAGAAGATCGCAAAGAGCTGGAAGGCAAGCGAAGTGCCCAGCAGATATACCATATAAATTCTCGCGCCGCGTCTGGCGACCGCCGTCATCTTATGACCGACCAGCGGGAAGGTGGCGAGCGTTATCGCCTCGTAACAGAGAAAGAGCGTAAACATATTGGCTGAAAACGCAACGCCGATGGTCGCAGCCATGGTAGCGGCAAAGCACATAAAGTAGCGGGTCTGGTTCTTCTCTTTGCAGGTGCGCATATAACCGATAGAATAGAAAGAGGTAACTATCCAGAGCAGCGAGGCGATAATGGCAAAGACCATGCCAAGCGCATCTACCCTGAAGGCTATATCAAGGCCCGGGACGACGGTAAAGAGCGAGCATTCGTAGACGCCTCCAGCAAGGACATACGGAATCATCGAGACGACTATGCCGAACTTAATAACGGCAGCAAGGATCGTCCAGAACTCACGCAGGTTTGGTTTTTCCCACGAGAGGCCGATCAGCAAGACACCGATAGATGACGCAAGTATCGCGTATAGAGGTCTAAGTGATTGTATCGCTTCCAGTTCCAATTAATAAATCTCCATTCTTATTCTTGTTATTGCGAGCGACCTGCGGTCGGGCAAATTCAATAAGTAACTCCGTACTACGCATAGTAAATAATCATATTGATAAATATGCTGTACGCAGTACCGGCGAAGCCGCTTTAACTGCCTAGCAGCTCTAACTGCCCAGCAGCTCTAACTGCCCAGCAGCAATGCTGCGGCATTCTTTGCTATGCTTACAGGCCCTGATGCAGCCAGACCAAAGTATACGCAGAGGGCCGCCAGAAATAGTGTCGTTACTACCATGCCAAATGGTGCTTCATCGCTGTGGTGCGGCGACTTAAGTGTGTTGATCTTTGCTGATCGGCCCTTAAAGTAGACCGACTCGACGACGCGCCAGAAGTAAAAGGCCGTCATAATCGAGCTTAACAGCAGGACCGGTACCAGATACCACATTCCGGCCCCGACCGCACCTGTTGCCAGATACCATTTACTGATAAATCCAACTGTAAATGGAAAGCCTATCATAGACATTGCGCCGATGGTAAAGGCCGCCATTGTCCATGGCATGCGTTTACCGAGGCCTTCCATATCTTTTATATTTACAATGCCTGTCTTATAAACGACAGCACCTACGACCATAAAGAGCATGCCCTTCATAAGGGCGTGGTTAAATATATGTATAAGGCTTCCTGTCATCGCCGTCTCGGTGGCGATTGCCGCACCAAGGGTTATATAGCCGATCTGACCGATACTGGAGTAAGCCAGCATACGTTTTATATTGGTCTGCCCCAGAGCGATTAACGAGCCCATGATGATGGCTACGCACGACATTACTATTAGGATCTTTGTAACAGGTACGACCTCCAGGACAAACTCCGGTGTGAAGACCGTAAACATTATGCGCAAGAGCACAAAGGCCATGACCTTTGTAGAGGTCGCCGCCATAAGCGCCGATACGATAGACGGCGAGTATGTATAAACATTGGGTAGCCATATATGCAGCGGAAAGAGCGCGAGCTTTAGGCAGAGCCCGACCATTATGAAGGCAAAGGCCGTTATTACCGTTGTTGAGCTATAGATCTCCGGCAACCTCTGCATCAGGTCGTTCATATTAAGCGTACCTGTTGCTATATATAGATAGCCGATGCCAAGGACTAGGAAGGTCGCCCCGATAGTTCCGAGTATCAGGTAGTTGTAGCTTGCCATAAGGGCCTTGCGGTCCTTACCCATAGCAATAAGGGCGTACCCCGAGAGTGCCGTTATCTCAACAAAGACGTATAGGTTGAAGATATCGCCTGTGATGACGATACCCATAATGCCTGCGATAAAGAGCAGGTAGGCCGAGTAGAAAAACGGTATCTTCTGCTCAGGGATCTCTTGTTCGACACTCTTTTTGCCGTAGAGCGTGATGATAAAGGAGATAAATGCAATGACAGCCAGGACAAAGCCGTTAAAGTAGCTGACGACATATTCGATACCCATCGGAGGGGCCCACGAGCCCATGCGATAACTGACAGTTCCGCCATCTATCACGGTATACAATAGAGATAGAGATAGCAGGAAGGCGATAAAGGTCGCTGTAGTCGCCAGATACCAGCCAACCGATCTGTGAATACGACTGACAAGAGGGGCGAGCATCGCGGCCAGAAGCGGGATGACGATTACCAGAACCGGCGTTGAGCCTGCAGCGCTTATAAATGTAGTTGGGCCGAAACTCATATAATAGTGTCCTCCTTCTCAGAAGGGATCTCTTTGTCGCCGTCATGGCTGTTTATGACTACTATCTGATCGTCCTCGATAGTGCCGTATGATTTATAGATGCGAACGATAAGGGCCAGAGCCATGGCTGTAGTACTTACCGAGACGACGATTGCCGTAAGCATAAGGACATGGGGCAGTGGGTTGTCATAGGGGCCGCCTTTATCCCATATAATAGGGACGGTACCGCCCGATACCTTTGATATGGATACGTAGAGAAGTATTACGCCTGTCTGGAAGATATTCATCCCCAGAATCTTTTTGACGAGGTTCTCCTTTGCGATCATCGCATAGAAGCCAATCATCATCAGCGCAATGTATATCCAGTAATTATATTTTCCGAGTATTATCTCAATCATCGTCTTGTGTGTTGGCCGTCTCAAAGAATATGGTTATCATAACTGCTGCAACTACTATGCCTATGCCTATCTCTATTCCGTATATGCCAAGATGTCCTGCCAGATGCAGGGCGTGCTCTGCTTTCGAGCTTTGGCCCACTCCTGCACTTCCGGCAAGCTTTGTATACTCCAGATACGAACCTCCCATTATAACGCAGGCAAGTCCGATACCAGCGTATATAAGGACACCTATAGAGTTCATAAAGTCGGTAACTATCTCTGATACTCTGGTCCTGCCGTTTTTCATGCCGAATGCAATGACGTATAGAATAATGCTCGCACCAAAGATTACACCGCCCTGGAAGCCTCCGCCCGGGCTGATATCTCCGTGGGCTATGACGTAGAGGGAGAAGAGCTGGATAAAGGGGGTAATAAAGCTGCTGACCCTTTTTATTACTATATGTTCGCTTATGATGGTCTGTTCACTCATGTCTTTTTTCGCTTCCTCAGTATGAGGATAACACCTATACCTGCTGTGAAGATAACGATGGTCTCGCCGAGCGTATCGTAACTCCTGTAAGAGGCCAGCACTGCCGTAACCAGGTTCGGTACGGCGACCTCGGGCTCGCCTTTTTCTATATACATCGTTGCAACATGGGTATAAGACGGCGAGTTAGGGTCTCCGAAGTCCGGCATATCCATCGTGCCGTAGATGAGTATCGCCCCTGTCAGTATTACAACGATAAACCCCGATACCTTTGTTACGCTAAAGCGTTTACGCTTCCAATCTTTTAAAAGTGGGTTTGTCTCTTTGTTAGGGTCTTCCTGCTGGCCTTTCTTTCTATATAAAAACTCAAAACGCTTAGTACGGCTAAGGGCCGCGAGCATAAGCATAGTCGTTATGCCGGCACCGACCGAGGCCTCTGTAAAGGCAACATCCACGGCATTCAGGCGCGTCCAGACCACAGCCATAAAGAGGCTATACGAACCGAGCAATATCGTGGAGCTCAAGAGGTCGCGTATACTTATCGCAGCCACGGCGCAGATAACCAGGAACAAAAGCAGTAAAATGTCGAGCAACTCAATCATATTTTATCTAGCGTTATTAAGAAGTTATCTCAGTATCGGTCAGCGCCTTTTCTCCCCTTTTCTCCACGGCACTACTCCACCTGCCTGCGCGGCGTTTGCCAGAGCGTGCGTTGCCGTTGGGTTTACTATAAAGATAAAGAGGACTATTATTATGAGTTTTATCGTTGCAAGCGTGAAGCCCTCGTAGAGCATAAGTGAGACAAGGATAAGGGCCTGGCCTAGTGAGTCGGTCTTACCCGCCGGATGCAGGCGTGAGTAAAAGTCAGGGAAGCGGACAATACCTACCGAGGCTACAAATATAAGGAAGCAGCCGAAGAACAGGAGTATGCCGATAATTATTATTGCTATTGAGGAGTGGTCCACTAGTCAAGCCTCCCCATTTCTCTATATTTTTGAAAGGCTATGGTTGCGATAAAGTTTATAAGGGCGTAGGTCAGGGCGATATCGAGAAAATGCGGACGTTCAAAGATATAGCCTGAGAGTGCTATGAGGATAACGGCCTTTGTACCTATTGCGTTTACCGCAAGGACGCGGTCGCAGATAATAGGGCCTTTAATGGCACGGTAGAGAACCAGCATAGCGCAGAGTATTATAATTATTGCCGCCCAGTAGAACATAGCTTTATGCTTCGTCCCCCTCGATGGCCTTTATCTTGGCCTGCATTTTTCCTTCTAAAAGGCCCTTTGCAGGGCCGCGCGCTATCGCATGCACCAAGAACGAGCCGTCCTTGCGTGCCTGTACGGTGACAGTACCGGGCGTCAGTGTTATTGAGTTTGCCAGCAGCGCTATCCCGGTATCAGACTTAAGATCGGTCTCTATCTCTATCATATGTGGCTCTATCGGTAGGCTCGGATGCAGTGTGCGGTAGATAAGATCTAAATTAGCTAGAACTATCTGCCAGATAAGCCACGGCGAATATTTGAGAAGTCTAAAAAGCCTTTTTAGTGATAGTGTTGTGTTTTTATTTGGAAATAGCAGGTCGTGAGAGATAAAAGATACAAAAAGGCTTGATACAATAGCGGATATTATAAAGATGACTCCTGTCTCTCCCGAGATGAGCATCCAAAAGACAAACATTATAATCGAGGTCAGGATAAAGCTCACGTCGTGGTTCCTTCGGTCTAAGACCGCTTACCGCCCGTGTGTCTGTTTTGTTACCTATCCAGTCGTATTATTACTTATGTGTCTCTTTATCATTCCTAATCTTTGAACTTAAAAGTCTTTCGTTCAGCCAAAGATAATCTCGATGATAATAGTTTTTTAACTATGAAATGTCAAGGGTTTTCGTTTTATATTTTAAAGCTTACGTATGTTGGGTCTGCTGGATTCCTCTTCTTGACGAGGTTGTATTTTACTGATAAAATTTTATATCCAGAACGGCTTCTTATTAGCGTGTTTTTCCCTATATTATTTCACTATTAGTCGGAGGCATATATGAAGTGTATTATTATGGCAGGT
>CAZUFI010000008.1:17605-23803 GCA_964618745.1 uncultured Thermodesulfobacteriota bacterium
TATATTATTTCACTATTAGTCGGAGGCATATATGAAGTGTATTATTATGGCAGGTGGCTTTGGCACAAGGCTAAGGCCCCTTACGAATAACCTTCCAAAACCAATGGCACTTATGGCCAACAAACCCATAATCGGCCATATCGTAGATCTTTTAAAATCGCATAATCTTAATGAAATGACCTCGTTGCTTTATTTTCAGCCCGAGTCGATAGAGAATTATCTGGGCGACGGCACGGAATTTGGTGTCAAGATCGGCTATACCTCGCCAAGCGCGGATCTGGGTACGGCAGGTAGCGTTGCCTATGCAATCAGGAAAGAGAAGAAAAAAGGCACGACGCTTGTTATAAGCGGCGATGTCATAACCGATATAGACCTTACCGCAGCCATAAAGTTTCATAAACAAAAACGAGCACTTGCTACCCTTGTGCTTACCCGTGTAGAGAACCCTCTGGCCTTTGGCATAGTTATTACAGATGACAATGGGCGGATAGTTCGCTTTTTGGAAAAACCGAGCTGGGGCGAGGTCTTTAGCGATACGATAAATACCGGCATATATATACTAGAGCCTGCCGCCATGAAGATGGTCCCTGAAGAAGGCGAGTTTGATTTTAGCAATGACCTTTTTCCGATGCTGCTTAAAGAGAAAAAACCCATATACGGTTATATCGCCGAGGGTTACTGGAAGGACGTAGGAAGCTTGCAGGAGTATAGGCAGGCCAATATGGATATCATACAGAAAAAGGTCCGGGTCGATATCCCCGGTACTGAGCTAGGGCGTGACGAGATCCACGCGGGGGCAGGCACAAAGATTGACTATACGGCAGAGATAGAGGGTAAGGTCGTCCTTGGTCGCAACTGTATGGTCGAGGGCGGGGCCAGACTCGTAGACTGCGTTATAGGTGATGACTGCGTTATAAAAGAAGGCGCGGTTGTGAAAAACTCCGTTCTGTGGAACGGTGTGAGTGTCGGCGCAGGCGCGAACCTGCATGAAAATATAGTCGGGGATGCGACCGAGATAGGCGACGGTGCTCATCTGGGTGAGGGTGCTATTGTCAGCGATCATTGCAAGATCGGTCGCAACAGCTCGGTAAAGGCCGATGTAAAGGTATGGCCCCATAAAGAGGTAGATGATGATGCGACATTAGCGTCAAGCCTTATATGGGGACAAAAATGGAGCAAGAACCTCTTTTCTACTTACGGGGTTACAGGGCTTGCTAATATCGAGCTCAGCCCTGAGTTTGCCGCAAAGCTCGGGGCTGCCTACGGGGCCTCGCTTAAAAAGGGAGTTACTGTCTCTACCAGCCGTGACGCGCATAAGACCTCGCGTATGATCAACAGGGCTATAATGACGGGTATCTTATCGACCGGGGTAAATGTCAATGACTACGGTGTAACACCTATGCCGGTTGTCAGGTATCTGGCACGAGGCGGCAGTGAGATCGCAGGTGTGCATACAAGGCGTTCTCCTTTTGACGAGGAACTGCTGGATCTTAAGTTCTTTGATCGCTCGGGGCTGGATCTGCATCCGGGGGAGGAGAAAAGTATTGAAAAACTTTTCTTCCGTGAGGACTTCAGGCGTTCTCCTATGGAGGAGACCGGCGAGATGTATTTTCCGATTCATTCTCTTGATACCTATGCCGCTGGTTTTCTTGCGTCTATCAATACAAAAGCAATCGAGAAGGCACGCTTTAAGATAGTCCTGGATTATTCCTTTGGAAGTTCATCAAGGATCTTCCCTGATATTCTGGGTAGCCTTAAATGTGATGTTATAGCACTTAACGCTAATGTCGATAGTTCGCGCGCTACCAAGACAGCCGATGAGTTTGTTAATTCACTGGAGCAGCTCTCAAGCATTGTGCGTTCTTTAAAGGCCGATGCCGGCTTTATGCTAGACGCCGGTGGTGAGAAGGTCTTTATGGTCGATGACACCGGGGATATCCTCGACGGCGATACGGCTTTGAACCTTACGACCTTGCTTGCGCTTAAGACCAACAAGGCGCAGAAGAAAAAAGGTGCTATAGCCGTGCCGGTCACGGCCTCTCGTGCTATCGAGCATATGGCAAAGGCTTACGGTTTTAAGGTGGTAAGGACCAAGACGACCTCGCGCGGCCTGATGGAGGCCGCAACGAATAAAGATATACTCTTTGTCGGTGAGGGGAGCGGTGGTTTTATCTTCCCTGATTTTCAGCCGGTATATGATGGCATCTTTACTGTTGCGAAGTTCCTTGAGATGCTTGCTATAGAGGGTAAACGCATGCATACGCTTTTGCGAGAGGTCCCGCCGAGCATAATGATAAAAGAACGCATATCGTGCTCGTGGGAGCAGAAAGGGATGATTATGCGCAGGCTTGCTGAGGATTCCCGTGGTAAGAAGACGGTGATGTTAGATGGTATAAGGATAAGCTTTGGAAAGGACTGGTTGATTGCTTATCCGAGCCAGAGCCATTCGTATTTTATAATATCGGCAGAGGCCTCGACAGAAGAAAAGGCCCGTGGGCTTGTCGATACCTATAGAGAAAAGATAAAAAAGTGGCAGGAAGAGGGGGTATCTTCGATCTCTGACAGAGGGTCAAAGTCTAAGAGGTCGGTAAAACCCGGTGCCCCGGCAAGGAGGAAGTAATGGTAGGATTTGCAAAAGACAGCTTTGTCTTTGACGGCTTTGAGATGATAAAGGTAGTGGTGGGAGTGCTTGCGGTTAATTGTTATATCGTATGGGATAAAGAGACCAGAGAGGCCGCTGTTATAGATCCGGGCGGCGACCCTGAGAATATAGTAGCTGTCGTAGAGTCTGAAAAGCTTCAGGTGAAGTATGTGATAAATACTCATGGTCACTTCGATCATGTTGGTGCAGACGCTGATATTAAAGAAGCCTTTGGCGCGGAGCTTGTTATTCATAGCGGTGACGCTCCGATGCTTGAAAATGCTGCGGCCTATAGTATGACCTTCGGAGCGTCGGCAAAGAACCAGCCGCCGCCCGATATTAATATAGAAGACGGCTCGGTGATAAGTTTTGGTAATGTTAAAATAAATGTCCTTGGTAGTCCCGGTCATTCTCCGGGCGGAGTGCTGCTATCTATAAATGACGGTAAGGTCGTTATAACAGGAGACTCTCTCTTTGCCGGAAGCATAGGGCGGACCGATCTGCCCGGTGGCTCTTATGAAGAGCTGATGAGTTCGCTTCGTGATAAGATCCTGCCGATGGATGATGGTACGAGGCTCTTTCCCGGTCACGGCCCGGATACGACCGTAAGAGAAGAAAAGGACTCAAATCCGTATTTTCAGGAGTTGGTATAGGTGAGCCTGCAAGGTAAGAATATAATCCTCGGCGTGACCGGCGGCATAGCCGCCTATAAGGCTCTGGAGCTTACAAGGCTCTTGCGCAAGGCAGGGGCTGAGGTTATGCCGGTTATGACTAGAGCAGCGGCAGAGTTTGTAACGCCGCTTAGCTTTTCTACGCTAGCAGGAAGCCCCGCCTCGATAGATACCTTTGACCGTAGTCGTAGCGATAATACTGGCGGTCGTGGCGTAAACCATATTAATATCGCCGACCGGGCCGATCTTTTGGTCGTTGTCCCTGCTACGGCTAATATTATCGGCAAGGTAGCCGGAGGCATAGCCGACGACCTGCTATCGACCATTATAATGGCGACGGATGCGCCAAACCGTCTGGGACGAGGCCGCGCGCTGATCGCCCCGGCGATGAACCACCGCATGTACCGCAACCCTATTGTACAGGCCAATATAGAAAAGCTAACATCCCTTGGCTATATATTTGTCGGCCCTGAGCGTGGAGAGCTGGCCTGTGGTTGGGAAGGGGACGGACGGCTCGCACCTGTCGGCGAGATCTTCAGTGCAATCGAGGGAGCGCTATCTCAAAATGACATGGACGGGGAGCGAGTACTTATTAGTGCTGGAGCAACACGCACGGCAATCGACCCTGTACGTTTTATATCAAATGCATCGTCCGGGAGGATGGGGGTAGCCCTTGCAACGGCAGCTCTGCGCCGAGGCGCGGATGTTACGCTTGTCGCAGGAGATATGAGCGTCGCGCCGCCGGTAGGCGTTGAGGTAATAAAGGCCGAGACGACCGCTGTGATGCAGAAAGAGCTGGAAACACGCTTTGTGGATTCGACCATTTTGATAATGGCAGCAGCGGTAGCTGATTTTCAGGTAGCTCGGGAGCGTAAGGAGAAGATTAAGAAAGGAGATAGCGGCATTAGCCTTGAACTCGTAAAGACCCCTGATATTTTATCGGCCCTTGTGGAAAAGAAACAAGACCAGCTCGTTGTCGGCTTTGCTCTGGAGACGGAAAACCTAAAAGCAAATGCCCTTGCTAAACTCAAAGACAAAGCCCTGGATCTTATCGTTGCTAACTCGCCGCAGGCCGTTGGTAGTGAGACCAATAAGGCTCTTTTAATCTCAAAGGACAAGTTGGTTGATGACCTGCCGCAGATGACCAAGTTAGAGCTTGCTGATATTATTCTAGATAAGGTTTTATCGATTAAAAAGACCAACCAAGAGACCGTAACCAATGGATGAATTTGAGTCAGCACTTCAAGAGACGATAGAGAAACTTAAGAACCTGGAATCGATGGGAATCAAATATCTCTCGGTTGCTCCGCCGCCGCTGGCGGCTCCGTCCGGTGCGCTAACTACCCTTAATGAAAATATCCAGAGCTGTACGAAATGCGCTCGTCACGAGGGGCGCGAGAAGGCAGCCCTTGGTATCGGCCCGGAAGACGCACGCGTGGTCTTTATAAGCACACCTGCTGCTGCCAGCACACCTGCGGTGGGCAAACCTGCGGTAGGCAAAGCCGTTTCGCAGCAAGATATGAATCTAGATGTGTCGCAATCAGAGGTTTTCACGAAGCAAGAGAAGGATCTCCTATCAAATATGATAAAGGCAATGGGGCTAAGTGACGACGAGGTTTATCTGACGAGCCTCGTCAGGTGCGCAGGTCAAGGAGAACCCAGTGGCGATGAAGTCCAGGCATGCCTGGACTTTCTAAATGACGAGCTTGAAATAATCAATCCCGTCGCCGTCGTTGCAATGGGCGTGGACGCGCCGTATCTGGTCGCAACGGATGTAGAGTTTGCAAACCTGCGAGGTATTATGCGAAGCTTCGATGATATACCGCTAATGATAACACATCATCCATCGGCACTTATCAAAGACCCGGCCCTTAAGCGTGAGGCATGGGAGGATATGAAAAAGGTAATGGCCCTGCTCTGACTTTTAATATTTATGTTATTGCGAGGAGCATGGCGACGAAGCAATCTGGTTTTTTACTTAGAAAAGGTAACCGCAACATATGACTGAAACCAACGAAAACTCCGGGCACAGGGCCCGCCTTAGAGACCGCTTTTTAAAGTCCGGCCTTGAGGGCTTCCATGACTATGAGGTCGTCGAGCTTTTGCTTACCTTTGCCATACCAAGGCGCGACGTCAAGCCTCTGGCAAAAAAGCTTATCGCTGATTTTAAAGGCCTGCGTGGCTTGCTTGACGCAACCCCTGAAGAGCTCTCGGCAACAGACGGAATAGGGGCGAATGCATCGGTTTTAATCGCCCTTATCAAAGAGATGGCAGGGGCGTACCTAAAAGAACAGATCGCAAAAAAGCACGTAGTAAGCTCTTCAAAAGATCTCTTGAATTATCTAAACCTGACTCTATCGGGCGAAAAGGTAGAGAAGTTTCTGGCAGTATATCTTAATTCTAAAAACGAAATACTCGGCGTCGAGACCCTGCACGAGGGGACGATAAACCAGACCGTCGTCTATCCGAGAAAGGTCATTGAAAAGGCCTTTAAGCATAACGCCCGCTCTATTATCTTTGTACACAACCATCCAAGCGGCGATTCTACGCCATCAAAGACCGACCGCCTCTTGACCGACGAACTCGTCGAGGCGGCCCGCACCGTCGATATCAAGGTCCACGACCATATCATAATAGGTAAGACAAAACACACGAGCCTGCGCGATCTCGGCTGGCTGGGCGAAGCTAGAAGGCGGGGGTAATTACAGGACGGTTTCGGGGCGGAGACGCACCGACCACCTGCGGTGGGGCAAACAAAAGAAAAGTTTTCTTGAATGGTCTCTGGGCGTTGGCGCACTGACCACCTGCGGTGGGGCAAAATCACTGCGTAAGAGTAAATTACTTTTTGAAATTATTTGTAAATAGTCTTGGTTTCGGGGGCGTGGA
>CAZUFI010000009.1:0-4508 GCA_964618745.1 uncultured Thermodesulfobacteriota bacterium
GAAGGTTTAAAGACGAGATTGCTTTGTCGCTAAGAGGCTTTGCCTCTTTGCTTCTCGCAATGACAGAAAACGTGCAAGTGGGATATGCCCTGCCAGGGTGCTGACTTTTGCAAACAAATAAAACCGAGGTGAGTAACTTTATAAATATGGATATACACGCACAGAAGTTATTAATTCTTGATTTCGGTTCTCAGTTCACCCAGCTTATTGCCAGAAGGGTGCGCGAATCCAAGGTCTACTGCGAAATACACCCCTTTAATGTTGGCGAGAAGAGAAAGGGTGGCTTATTAGAATTTATTGATGAATTTAAGCCCAGAGGGATAATCCTCTCTGGCGGGCCTTCCAGCGTCTTTGACAAAGGCGCACCGCGCGTGCCAAAGGCCCTATACGACCTTGGTATACCGATCCTTGCTATCTGCTACGGCATGCAGCTTACGGCAAAGCTCTTCCCGGGTAAGGTCGAAAGATCAAAACATCGTGAATACGGCCCTGCCGATATTACCATTAAGGACTCTACCGGGCTTTTTCATGGGATTAAAAAAGATAAGATAAAGGTCTGGATGAGTCACGGCGACAAAGTAGCTACTGCGCCAAAGGGTTTTAAGGTCACGGCCCTCTCTGGTAATTCGGTCATAGCGGCCGTCTCCAATACAGAAAAGGGCATCTACGGAGTCCAGTTCCATCCAGAGGTCGTTCACACTGCGCACGGTAAGCAGATTATAAAGAACTTTACCCACCGCATCTGTAAGGCCCGTTCTACCTGGACGATGCGCTCTTTTATCGATACGACGGTCGAGGATATCCGTGCGCAGGTAGGCCCTGATGGCAGGGTCATCTGCGGCATTAGCGGAGGCGTTGATTCCAGTGTCGCAGCAGCCCTTGTGGCAAAGGCCATTGGCAAGAGGCTTACCTGCATCTTCGTAGATAACGGGGTCTTAAGAAAGAACGAGGGTGATGAGGTCTATAAGACCTTGACCAAGAACTTTGACGTAAAGATAAAAAAGGTAGATGCCAGCGATATATTCTTGAAAAAACTGAAAGGGGTAGCAGACCCTGAGCGTAAACGTAAGATAATCGGCAATACCTTTATCCGTATCTTTGAAGCCGAGGCCGCCAAGATAAAAGGCGCGCATTTTCTGGCTCAGGGAACCTTATATCCAGATGTCATCGAGAGCGTGTCATTTAAAGGGCCATCGGCGACGATCAAGAGCCATCATAATGTCGGCGGGCTGCTTAAGAGGATGAAGCTAGAGCTGGTAGAGCCCTTAAGAGAGCTCTTTAAAGACGAGGTGCGAGTGCTTGGCAAGGAACTGGGGCTGGCCGATGAACTCATCGACCGCCATCCCTTTCCGGGGCCGGGTCTTGCGATTCGTATTATCGGGAGCGTCAACAAAGAACGCTGCGAGGTGCTTCGCGAGGCCGATCTCATAGTAATAGAAGAGATAAGGCGTGCCGGTTGGTACGATAAAATATGGCAGGCCTTTGCCGTGCTTCTGCCGGTAAAGACCGTCGGTGTTATGGGCGACGAGCGGACCTATGAAAATACATTAGCGGTGCGGATGGTCAATAGCGTAGATGGTATGACGGCTGACTGGGTAAGGTTGCCTTACGAGGTGCTGGAGCGGATATCGTCAAGGATAATTAACGAGGTGCACGGGGTTAACAGGGTCGTATATGACATTAGCTCCAAGCCGCCAAGCACAATTGAATGGGAGTGATAGTAAATGCCGATTGATGATCTAAAGGGTAGAGAGACGTGGAGAATCTTCAGGATCTTAAGTGAGTTTGTAGAGGGCTTTGAAGAATTAGCCGATATAGGGCCGGCGGTCAGTATCTTTGGCTCGGCCCGGACCTCGCCGCGCAATAAATATTATAAGCAGACGGTAGAGCTATCAAGACTCTTAAGTGAGAATGGCTACGCGATAATAACAGGCGGTGGCCCGGGGATTATGGAGGCCGCTAACCGAGGGGCAGCGGAGAATAAAGGGACCTCGGTCGGGCTGAATATCGAGCTTCCTATGGAGCAGAAGCCCAATAAGTATCAGACTCTTGAACTTAACTTTCGTTACTTTTTTGCAAGAAAGGTAATGTTTGTTAAATACGCGATGGGTTATGTCTGTATGCCGGGCGGCTTCGGCACGCTCGATGAGTTCTTCGAGGCTTTGACCCTTATTCAGACCCATAAGATCTATCCATTCCCGCTTATTCTATTTGGCACAGAGTACTGGGCTCCGCTGCGGGATTTTATGGAGAACAGCATGCTTAAAAACAATACCATTACCGCAGATGATCTCAAGCTTATCCAGGTCACTAACGATCAGGAAGAGGTCCTGGATATAATCAACAAGCACAGGGACTGGAAGGAAAAGCAGGTCAAGAATGCCAAAACATATAAAGAGCTGGATCTGTAAAACTAGAAAGTGAATATCAGGGGGTATTATGTCGGATAAAAAGAGTTGTGACAGTCACGGCCATAGCAGCCACGCTAGCTGTGAAAAACTACAGAAGATAACCTTGAACCTGGAAGAAGATCAGGTCGCGGTCTTAAAGGAGCTTGCTGCTCAGTATAGTAAGGATCTGAATCAGCGCTGGAGCGTGAGTGCCGTTGCTAGAGTCGCTGTAGGGAACTTCCTTGCAAATATCGGGCGTATTACCTGATTAGCTTACCGCTGTTTTGAGTTGTTGTCTCTTACGGCCTTTGCACTCTGGGTGCTCTGGTTTTCTACTTCCTCGGTTTTAAAGAGGGACTTCAAAAAAAGAGGAGTTGATCTTTTATAGATGTCTACTCTGGAGCTTACCGCTCTTATCGGTATCATTCTTGGCGGGCTAAGTCTGGCTAACTTCGCACTTGCCCACCTGGGGATGGTCTCGCCTGTCTATATGGCTGCTTCGCTCGTAGCCGCCCTTCTGTGTGCTTGTATTATTATAAGGCGTTATATTTGTCTGCGCTCTTGCCCTGAATTAGCAACGGAGTTGCCGCCTGTCCAGGGCAGGTTATCTGCTCTGGAATGGGGGCTTCTTATTGCCATTGGTTTTTTTGTTGTCCTTATCCTGCCATTTGATTTCGCCCCGCCTATAGCCAGAGACGAGCTGATCCAGCACCTGACGGTGCCTGCCCTCTACCTAAGGGAGGGCCGTGTCGTCGAGGTACCGTTTATGGGGCATTCTTACGTCCCCATGAACCTGAATATGCTCTATCTGGCAGGGCTTTCTTTTGGCAGCGAGGCTGTGCCGCGCCTTACCCATCACTTGTTCGGTCTGCTTACAGCCCTTGGTATCTATTCATACCTGCGCTTTAAGATGCCACGGGTATATTGCCTGCTTGCGGCCTTGCTATTTATCGCTACCCCTGTGGTCATGAATCTTTCAAGGACTGCTTACGTTGATCTTGGCGCGACCTTCTTCGCGACGATGGCACTCTTTGCGCTGCTTCGTTGGAGGCATTCCACTGGGAGATGGTTTTTTTATTCGGCGGTGCTGCTGGGGCTTGCGCTTGGGACAAAGTACAGTATGGTAATTGCCTTTGCTCTCCTACCTCCTTTGGCGATTTATATCTATATTCAAAGAGGAGGCTCACAGCTCGGTGCGATCAGGGCGGGGTTGGTATACGCGGCTATTGCCGTAGTTGTCTTTTCGCCGTGGCTTGTGCGTAACTTTATCTGGACCGGCAGCCCACTTTATCCTTTGATAGGCGCGTTCCTTGGCGGCTCCGGTACGGGTGTGCATACGGGCGGGGCAGTCTCTCCTATAGAGAAGCGGTACCTCTTATACGGCGAGGGCCTGCTTGATATCGCTATGGTACCTCTGCGGATCTTCTGGGAGGGGGTTGATGGTTCTATACAGAGATTCGACGGTGTGCTCAACCCTATGTATCTGCTTTTTATAGCTCTGGCCTTTACCAAAAGACTAGGGCGTGATTATCGTTACGTCTGGTGTTTATTTATATACAGCATAGTCTTTTTCGCGATGACTTTTTTTACGACCGATCTGGTTATCAGGTATATCCTGCCGGTCTTGCCCCCGCTTGTTATAGTCGCCGTAGTCGGCTTACGCGCTAGTATTCAGCGGGCAGGTCTTGGTCGCTACATTGCCTTTGCCGGTATCTTGTTTTTCTTTGTCTTCAGTCTTTTTTACCTGCATGCGTTGCATACTCGCTACGCTCCGTTGCGCTACCTCGCAGGCGAGCAGAGCAGAGAGCAGTACCTTCTGGAGAGGCTTCCTGACTACGAGACTACGGCCTATGCCAATGCCAATATCGCTAAGGACTCGAAGGTACTTTTTTTGTTTACCGGAGAGCGGACCTATTACTGGGAGCGTGAGTTTTTCTACGGTGGCAGGCTTGGTGAAAACCTTATAGCGCAGATGAAGAGGGTCGGTAGCGGCGAAGAGCTTTTTCTTGATATGAAGCGGCAGGGGTACACTCATTTATTTATTATGGATCATATCTTTGAGCGTTTTGCGGTTGATAATTTTACTACTCATGAACTGGATATCTTACGTGGTTTTTT
>CAZUFI010000009.1:4608-7749 GCA_964618745.1 uncultured Thermodesulfobacteriota bacterium
TACGATATATACGAAAAGCCTTGACCACACCTCTGAAAAACTGTTAAGTTACCAGCTTATCCGAAAATTTAGTGTGCTTTAGTTTTATAACCGAAACCATGAAACATAAGACATTTACGCGGGGTATACACCCCTCTTATAATAAAGGTTATACCGCAGGCAAGGCTACCCAGAAGGCACGACTCCCTGAGCGTGTCATCATCCCTCTGAGCCAGCATATCGGTGCGCCTTGCGCAGCCCTCGTCAAAAGGGGAGAGGCCGTCGTGGAAGGCCAGAAGATAGGAGATGTCGAGTCTTTTATCGCAGCCCCTGTCCATGCCAGTATTAGTGGTACTGTAAAAGAGATAGCCCCTCATCCTCACCCAGGTGGTTCTAAGGCCCTCTCGGTCGTTATCGATGGAGACGGCGAAGAAAAGAGCTGGGTTCCAATACGTGAAGACTCCGAGATATTTGCAATGAAGGCCGACGAGGTTCGCAAACGTGTGCGCGAAGCCGGGCTTGTAGGCCTTGGCGGTGCGTCATTTCCGACATATGTAAAGTTTATGCCCCCAAAGGGCGGTAAGGTAGAGGCTGTTATCTTAAATGGCTGCGAGTGTGAGCCATTCCTTACGGCAGATGACCGTTTAATGACCGAGGCCCCGGATAAGGTCCTAAAGGGTCTTAAGGTCATAATGAATACGGTAGGGGCTGCTAGAGGGATAATAGGCGTAGAAGATAATAAACCAGAGGCTATAGCAGCTTTGCAGAGTGCTGCCGCTGCGATACTGCCGGATGTAGAGATAGTTCTTTTAGAGACCAAGTATCCGCAGGGTGCTGAGAAGATGCTGATAGAGGCCATACTCAAGAGAAAGGTCCCTTTAGGCAAGCTCCCGCTAGATGTCGGTGTCGTCGTCAATAACGTCGGTACGGCTGCTGCTGTCTATGACGCGCTCTGCCTTGGCAAGCCGGTTATAGAGAGGGTCGTTACGGTAAGTGGGAGCGGCGTAAATAGCCCTGGTAACTTTATGGTAAGGGTAGGTACGCCGTTTTTTGAACTGATAGGACAGGCCGGTGGGTTATCAACTCTGCCTGAAGGTGAAGAGCGTGAGGTCTTAAATGGCGGCCCTATGATGGGTATAGCGCAGCGTAATCTCTTTGCGCCGGTTATCAAGGGGACCTCAGGGATAACAGTCCTGGCAGGGAAGCGAGTAAAGCCGCGCGAGCATAATGCGTGTATAAAATGCGCTAGCTGCGTCAGTGTCTGCCCCATGGGGCTTATGCCGTATAAGATAGCCGATATGGGAAGGCTTGAGATGGTCGATGATTTTAAGAGCTGGAGCGGGCTTGCCTGCATCGAGTGCGGCTGCTGTTCCTTTGTATGTCCGGCGCGTCGTCCGCTTGTTCAGTGGATAAGAGTAGGTAAGATAAAAGTACGTGAAGCTGCGCGTAGATAGCGAATTTAGTTGATAGTTGTTATTATATTTTTTAAGGTTAAATAAAGACCATTATGGCTGAAAACATAGAAGCAAACAAAGGCGACTCGCTTATAATATCCTCTTCGCCGCATCTTCTTAGCAAAGAAAATGTGCACAGGATTATGTATACGGTCATCTTAGCACTTATTCCGGCGGTAGCAGCGAGTGTATATTTTTATCGCTTAAATGCTGTTATCCTGCTGCTGGTCTGTACGATTACGGCTGTTGTGACCGAGTTTCTGGTTCAGCGTTTTATGAAAAAAAGCACGACCGCCTTTGACGGCAGTGCCGCTATAACAGGCATCTTGCTTGCTCTAACGTTACCTCCAAGCTTTCCGATCTTCGGGGCGATACTTGGCAGCGTCTTTGCCGTAGCCATTGGTAAGCAGATCTTTGGCGGTCTTGGTTTTAATATCTTTAACCCGGCACTGCTGGGCAGGGCCTTTTTGCAGGCGACCTATCCCGTGCTTATTACGACATGGCATGACCCCGTAGCGGCCTCTGCGATGGTCGATGTCGTCAGTACCGCAACGCCTATCGCACTTATGAAGTTTGAAGGCGTTATGACGCCGCACTGGCCTTTGATCTTTGGTAATGTATCGGGCTCGCTCGGCGAGACCTCGGCGATTGCTTTGTTGATCGGCGGGTTGTTTTTGCGACTGCGTGGTTATGTTAATTGGAAGCTGCCACTTGGCTACCTTGGTTCAATGGCTGTCTTTGGTGGGATCTTCTGGTTGATTGATCCGTCAAAGTACCCTGACCCGCTCTTTCATATTACGGCAGGAGGGGCGATGCTAGGGGCCTGGTTTATGATAACCGATATGGTTACCTCGCCGACGACACCAAAGGGGCAGTGGATCTTTGCTATCGGAGCGGGTGTGCTTGCCGTTACGATCAGGCTTTTTGGCGGATTGCCAGAGGGCGTTATGTACTCGATTCTGCTTATGAATGCCATAGTGCCGCTCTTAAACAGATATACAAGGCCAAAGGTCTTCGGAGCAGTAAATCCGGCAGCAGGCCGGGCAGGAGGGGGCTAAGATGAAGAGCAACTCTCCTTTAAAGATGATTATAACGCTATCGGTCACAGCCCTTATTATCGGTGGCCTTCTTTCGGGTTTTTATAAGTTTGTATACCCGCAGATCGAGGCCAATAGGATCGCCGAAGAAAAACGCGCCATCTTTACAGTATTGCCGGAGGCCAAGGACTACGATATCGTCGAGTACGAGATACCGTCGAAGAAAAAAGGTACTGAAATCGTACAGATCTTCAGGGGGAAGGACGAGAATGGCGATCTGATGGGCTTTGCCTTTGTAGCGGCAGGCCCCGGGTTTCAGGGGATAATCAAGATGATGGTTGGTCTTGATCTGGCAAAGACCAACCTTAAAGGGATGACGGTTCTGGAGCATCTGGAGACGCCCGGTCTTGGTGATAAGATTACCTTTGATTTCTTCCTTGATCAGTTCAAGGAGCTTAGGATTAGTCCTAGTATTACTTATATTAAGAACGTAAAGCCAAAGCATGACAATCAGATTCAGACGATAACTGGGGCGACTATATCTGCAGTTGCCATTGTCAAGACCCTAAATAAGAAGATAGCTATAGTTCTTGAGCTACTGGCAGGTCCGCCTGGAGTGCTAAAGGTAGTCGCCGAACCAGCAGCAGTCGCCGAACCAGCAGCAGTCGCCG
>CAZUFI010000009.1:7849-9071 GCA_964618745.1 uncultured Thermodesulfobacteriota bacterium
AGTCGCCGAACCAGCAGCAGTCGCCGAACCAGCAGCAGTCGCCGTGCCAGCAGCAGTCGCTGTGCCAGCAGCAGTCGCCGTGCCAGCAGAGGGGAAAGGTAAGTAGTGGCTAAAAAGACCCTATCATATGAGTTCGTTAAAGGACTTTGGCGTGAAAATGCCGTTATAAAGATGCTGCTTGGCATGTGCCCTGCCTTGGCCGTGACCAACTCTGCGTCCAATGGACTGGCTATGGGGCTTGCCTCGACCTTTGTTGTTGCCGCCTCGGCTATGATGGTATCGTTGATCCGGCGTATAGTGCCGGGCGGGGTAAGGATACCTACCTACATTATTATTATTGCGACCTTTGTTACGCTTGCGGAGTTATTTTTGAAGGCATATCTGCCAGATATCTCCAAGTCGCTCGGACCATACATCCCGCTTATCATCGTCAACTGTATGATAATGGGGCGTGCCGAGTTCTTTGCCTCCAAGCATCCGGTAACACCGGCGGTAGTAGACGCGCTCGGTACGGGAATAGGCTTTACCTGGGTGCTGGTCATTCTCGGTGCTATCAGAGAGGTTCTGGGGGCCGGCAGTATATTTGGTTTTGTCTTTTTGGGCGAGAAGATATTTACCCCGTGGGTAGTGATGGTGCTTCCTGCCGGGGCGTTCCTGAGCCTTGGTCTTATGATCGGGGTAATAAATTACTTTACGCTTCGCAAGCGTAGGGCGGTATAGTTATGGATTCAATGATACAGGTAATGCTTATATTTATAAGCGCAGCCGTTGTTAATAACTTCGTACTGGCGTACTTCCTTGGCATTTGTCCGTTTCTCGGGGTCTCAAAGAAGACCGATACCGCACTTAATATGGGGTTTGCAACGACCTTTGTTATGGTGCTGACGGCTGCGATCTCGTGGTTGATAAACAACCTGATTCTTATTAAATATAATCTGCCGTTTTTGCAGAACGTTACCTATATTATAACGATTGCCTCGCTGGTGCAGTTGGTCGAGCTCTTTGTACGTAAATCGAGTCCGTCTTTATATAGAAGCCTTGGAATTTTTCTGCCGCTGATCGTAACCAACTGCGCGATCTTAGGGCTGGCCTTATTCTCGGCCCTGCGTGAATATACATTTGTGCAGAGCCTCTTCTTTGGTCTCGGCGCGGGTGTTGGCTTTACGCTGGCACTTGTTATTATGGCAGGTATACGAGAAGAACTAGAGTTTGCCGATGTCCC
>CAZUFI010000009.1:9171-12704 GCA_964618745.1 uncultured Thermodesulfobacteriota bacterium
TAATGAATACTGTAATTTTTTAGAGCTTTAAAGAGGAGAGTCTTTGATAGATCAGGCATTTATAGTCTCGGTAATGACGATGGGCGGCTTGGGTCTGGCTTTTGCCGCGTGCTTGGCAATAGCGAGCGTTAAGTTCAGGGTAAAGGAAGACCCTATTGTCGAGGCCGTGATGGAGGCATTGCCCGGAACCAACTGCGGGGCCTGCGGCTTTGCAGGGTGCCATTCTCTGGCAGTTAAGATGGCTAGCAAGGAAGTAGCCGTTAATGCCTGCCCTGCTGCAGGGCAAGAGGGCGCGGATATGGTAGCAAAGGCCCTCGGTGTTGAGGCGGTAGAGGCCTTGCGTGATGTTGCCGTTGTGCTTTGCCGTGGTGGTGACGCAGAGAGCGTTAAGAGTGCCTCGTACCGTGGTGATATGACCTGTGCATCAGCTGTAATTACCGGCGGAGAAAAAGACTGTTCTTACTCTTGTCTGGGTTACGGAGACTGTGTTAAGGTCTGTTGCTTTGACTCGATGGGGATGAACGCAAACGGAATGCCCGAGGTCTTTTTTGATAAATGTGTCGGGTGCGGGGCCTGCGTAAGGGCGTGTCCGAGAGATATTATAGAGATGCACCCGGAAGATATGACGCTCTTTGTCTATTGCAGAAATAAAGACAAAGGGGCTGCCGCAAAGAAGGTCTGCAAGGTTTCCTGTATAGGCTGTATGCTTTGTAAGAAGGATTGTGAGGTCCCGGGTGGTATAAAAATAGAAAACTTCCTTGCAGTCATTGACTACGAGACGTGTCCGCAAGACGATGTTGCGACAAAAAGGTGCCCGACTAAATGCATTCTGAACGGGGAAAATGCAAAGATGACGAGCGCGAGTTTTGCGGCTCAGAATACTTTAAAGAACTAGTGTGTCAGGTGGCATCCAGGGGAGTTGCCGCTTAAGTTGGTGATAGATCTAAGAGTGTGTTTCTTTTGAAATTTCATCCTTTCTCAAAGCTTATAAAACTATAATTACCCTTTAATGGGTTCTTAATGCTTTATTGCTATTATGAAGTTGAATATTGTTGGGTGGGTGTTATCTATGAGTAAAGTAATAAGGCTTTTTAACCGAGAAGAAAGAGGTCTGGTCTTTAGGTCTTTTTTATTGGCTGTTCTGGTCTTTGGGTTAGCAGCTTGCGGCGGTGGTAGTGTTGATCCTGCAAGCCTGCGCGGTGGTGAGACCCGTCAAACGCTCGCCCCACAGTATTTTACAGGGAAAACAGCAAAGGCCTACGTAGCAGCGCGTGAGATCCCCGAGATCCTCGATAGTCTCCATTGCTACTGCGAATGTAAAAAACATCAGGGTCATAAGAGTCTTTTGACTTGTTTTGTCACAACACACGGACGTAACTGTAGTATCTGCATCGACGAAGCTGTTATGGCCAATAAACTCCACAAGAAGGGTCACGACGTAGTGGCGATAAGAAAGGCCGTTGACAAGGCCTTTAAGAAGTATGCTCGTTAAAAAAAAATATTGTTTTTTTGGAGAGGTAGAGTCGTATGAAGGGTAAGAATATTGCAGTTATTGGAATAATAATAATTATCGTAGCTCTTTCAGCTTTTATTGTCGGTAAAAAATCAACTACAGATCTTCCCCCTGGTGACGGTGCCAGCGTAATGGATTCTCAGTCGTCACAGGCTGGTGGGTACAGCAACGGTAATGCGCCTGTCGCTTATAATGAAGTCTTGCAAGGGCTAAAGTCTCTTCTCGATAAAGACCCTAATAATGCCGAGCTCCATTCACGTCTGGGCGACGCTTATTTTGAACTAAAGGACTTTAACTCAGCCGTTATCTCTTATAAAAAGGCGATTGGTATAAATCCGGCAGATGTTGACGCATATAACGACCTCGCTTTGTCTTATCATTATCTCGACAATACGATTGAAGGGCTGGCCTTTGTAAATCAGGGGATAGAGAAGAACCCCGGGTATCAGCGTATCTGGCTTACCAAGGGGTTTTTAATGGCATTTGGAGTGGGCAGTTCAGAGGAGGCCGCAGCGGCTCTTCAGAAGGCATACGACCTTGATCCCACAACTCCTGTCGGGCAGGCCGCCAAGGCATACCTAGAGGAGCTCAGGAATAAATAATCATGACAGATAAAAAAGCAGCAAATAGAGGGGGCATTCGTGCCGTTTGGAAGTTCCTCGCCTCGGTCAAACTAACTATATTCATACTTATAGCTCTGGCGGCGGTCTCTATTATAGGAACTTTCGTAGAGCAGAACAAACCGATAGAGACATATTATCAAGCCTATGGTCAGAAATGGGCCGATATAATAATGTTCTTGAAGTTCGACAGCATGTATAACTCCGAGTGGTTCTCGTTTATGATGTTGTTGCTGCTGGTAAATATAGTAGCATGTACATACGAGCGGTTTCCTACAAAGTGGAGAAGCCTCTTAAAGAAGGACAGGAGCTTTGACCCGTCGATGATCGATAGATTATCGACTAGACGCAGCTTTACGCTGGGTAAGAACACAGCCGATACCAAGAGTCATCTCTTGGCTGTACTTAAGAAGAAGCGTTATAAGTTCCAAGAGTTTAAAGCAGGTGACGGTACTGTCAGTATCTTTGCGTGGAAGGGGCTTATTGGCCGTTTCGGCTCAGACATAACGCATGTAAGCCTCTTTGTTATTATCCTAGGTGCGATCATAGGTAGTTACTGGGGTTATAAAGATTTTCGCCCGGTTATCGTTGGCGAGACCATCAGGGTGCCTGATGTGGACTTTCATCTAAGGCTCGATAAGTTCTGGATGGAGTACTATCCGAGTGGGCAGATAAAGCAGTATAACTCAATGCTCACGGTCGTAGAGGATGGTAAAGATATTTTCAATAAACATATATGGGTAAATGAACCGCTCTTCCATAAAGGCGTGCGCTTTTATCAGTCCAGCTATGGTACGGCATGGAATATGGTTGAGGAGATTGAGATAGCTCTGAAGAATATAAAAACAAATGAGGTCTCCAAGTCGGTCAATATCAAGTGGGGCGGCTCCGCAGAGATACCCGGTACCGAATATACAGCAAGGCTCTCGGGCTACGTCTCTGACTTTGCCTTTGACGAAGAATCCAGGACTGTTTACTCCAAGTCGGGCGATGTAAAGAATCCGGCGGTGCAGATTGATGTCTATAATGGAGGCACGCTTATATCAAGGCCTTGGCTCTTTTTTAACTTTCCGGGGCTTATTCAGGCTATACCAAATACAGATCACGACCTTATCCTGACAGGCTTTAGAAACCTGCCTTATTCAGGGCTATCGATTACAAAAGATCCAGGGACCAATATTGTCTGGATTGGTACTGGTATAATGGGGGTAGGTTTCTATCTGGCATTCTTTGTATTCTATAAGAGGGTAATGGTGCGTATAAAACCAGGTGATGACGCAGAGGTCAGTATCGCAGGTGTGATAAATAAAAACCAGCTGGGCTTTGAAAAAGAGTTCAGGCTTTTGGTTGAGACTATAACAGGAATAGAAGAAGACTATGACGATGACCTGGAAGGGTAA
>CAZUFI010000009.1:12804-17134 GCA_964618745.1 uncultured Thermodesulfobacteriota bacterium
GAGAGGTGTTAAGAAATGGATCAGCCTAAAGTAATAATGTCATTGATGTTTTTTACGATGGCCTTTGCTTTTTATGCAATGACGACTTTGTTTTATATCGGCCACTGGGTCTTTCGTAAGGACTGGATGGGGCAGACGGCTACCATTATGGCTTACATAGCGGCTTTTGTAATGACCATGGTGCTTATCTTCAGGGCTGTGGAGTCCGGCCACGCACCGTTTGCAAATCTTTACGAGTCCATGGTGCTCTTTGTCTGGTGCCTCAATATCGGATATCTGTGGATGGAGCGTAAGTACAAGATAAAGGTCATGGGCGTATTTGTTATGGGCATCAGTTTGTTATCGATGCTTGCGGCATCGCTCCTGCCATATAGGTTCAAGAGCGTAGAGCCGCTCAACCCGGCCTTGCAGAGTAAATGGAAGTGGATGATCAATCTCTTTGAGCCTGTAGGCTTGCAGAACTACGCTATTGGATGGCTTGACTTCCACGTCTTTACGACCTTTGTGGGTTATGCTGCTTTTGCTATATCTTTTGGTGTGGCCATTATGTATCTGCTTAAGGTTAGAAGTGAAGAGAAGGGTGGTGGTAATTTCCTGATCGAGCGTTTCCCAAAGGCACGTATCCTTGATGAGCTCGGCTACCGTGGTATCGTCTGGGGCTTTCCTTTCTTAAGCATTGGTATTGTCACAGGTGCTGTCTGGGCGAACTACGCGTGGGGAACTTACTGGAGTTGGGATCCTAAAGAGACCTGGTCTTTGATTACCTGGTTTATTTATGCTGCATACCTGCACGCGAGGGTTACAAGAGGGTGGCGTGGCAAGAAGGCAGCTTATATCGCTATACTCGGTTTCCTAGCGATCATATTCCTTTATTGGGGCGTAAGCTTTATTTTACCGGGTTTGCATGCCTACGCATAGGCGGATTAACAAGATACAACCAATTAAGATCTACTGGAGACTGTAATTATGGCTGGTAAAAAAAAGAAAAAAAAGGGAGTTGCGTCTTCGGCGATAATAATAGTTGTCGTAGTCGTCTTGGCTGTCGTCACCTCGGTCATAATAAATAAGCGCAGTTTTGAGCCGGTCGTAGCGGGTACTAACTCGATAAACTTCGTTACAAATGACCTGGATGGTAAGCTGAGAAGGCTTGATGAATTTAAGGGAAAGGTTATCTTCCTGAATCTCTGGGCTACGTGGTGTAAGCCGTGTGAGGAAGAGATGCCATCGATGCAGCGCGTCTATGATGTTCTTAAAGGGCGCAACTTCGAGATGATCGCTCTGAGCGTGGATACCGAGGGCCCGGAGGTCGTACGTGAGTTCGTAGAGCGTTACGGGCTTACCTTCCCTGTCTTCCTGGATCCGAAGGGAAAGATCAAAAACGGTTATAAGACAACCGGTGTGCCCGAGACCTTTATTATAGATCAGAACGGCGTAATAGCCGAGAAGATATGGGGCCCTCGCAACTGGGATGATAAGAGAAACATGAAGATGGTCCTGGACCTTCTTGATAACGGCCCGAAGAAGCCTGAGGAGTACCTTACCAGGGGTAGGGGGTATAAGGATTAATGGACTACCAGGGTTTTATAGAGCTTGCCTTTGTGGGTAAGCTTTTAGCGGCTCTGCTCGGAGGTTTTTTGTCATTTATATCTCCGTGCGTGCTGCCGCTGGTGCCATCCTATATTTCATTTGTTACCGGCATTTCATTTGAAGAGCTTACCGATGACGTAGAGAGCAAGAAGCTTCGTAAAGTAATAATGCTTAACTCTCTTATGTTCATCCTTGGCTTTTCCGCTGTCTTTATTCTGGTTCTTGGACTTTCTGCGCAGGCATTCGGATATCTTTTTATAGAGTATAAAGACATTATCCGTCAGGTCTCCGGGGTAATAATAATTCTGCTCGGAATCCACGTTATAGGAATTATCAATATAAAGATCTTGCAGCGAGATAAAAGGCTGCATTTCTTCAGTGATAAGCCGCATGGCTTTATAGGGTCTTTTCTAATCGGTGTTGGCTTTGCCGCAGGCTGGACGCCGTGCATCGGGCCGATCTTATCGGCGATCTTTACTGTAGCTGCAACGAGTCAGAGCCAATGGGCGGGGGTAAGCCTTTTTGTAGCATATTCGCTGGGACTTGCCATTCCGTTTTTCCTTACTTCGCTGGCCGTCAATACCTCGCTTCGGTACTTTAAACATATCAAACGCCACATGCGTATGATCTCTATTATTAGTGGTTTATTCCTGATCGTAACAGGGGTATTGATTTTTATGAACTCATTTGCTATTATAGGTGGGTATCTCAACACCATAATGCCTAATTTTGGATAGTTAGGCAGACCGCAACAGGCGGGTTACTTTTTTTTTGGGGCGTATAGAAGGGGCAAAAATAAAGGTGTTGATAACTGTAAACCCGACTGGCTCGGGTGACAGCCCGTCAATGACGGTAGGAAGGCTTCTAAATGAGTGCACCGACAATAGAGGTATACGCAAAGAAAGGCTGTGGTCTCTGCAAAGAGGCTAAAAAGACTATTGGAAAGGTACAGAACGATATTCCTTTTAACTTCAAGGAGATCGAGATCTCCACGTCCGACGACCTGCTGAGAAGGTATAGCGATCACGTCCCTACAATCTTCATTAATGGGAAGAAGGCCTTTAAGTTTAAGGTCGATGAGACGGAGTTCAGAAAGCGTGTTCGTAAAGAAATCATCAAGGCCGGACTATCACGTATGAGTAGCAGACAGATAGCTGCCGCTGCAAAGTAAGCACTACGTTAGTAGGTTTTTATATTATTAGAGAGGTCTGTGAACTTTATTGAGTCGAGTACTCTTACAGTTCACAGGCCTTTTTAGTTTTACAGAGCGTTGAATCTACTATTTATTCAATCTGCATTGGTTTTGCGTGAGCCTTACCCGCTTGCCTTTTACTTCTTATTTAGGTATATTTCTTTAAAGGCACTTCTTGAGTAGGACTCTGATCTTCACGTAGTTTTTTCACTAATATAGTACCTGTTATTATTCAACCTATAAGGCTTGCAAAGGACTCTATGACCCGACTGGCATTAGCACTGGTAATCGTATTTCTGTTGGCTTTCTCGTCGGATGTCTTTGCCTCTGGCCCGGCTCGTATAGTCGAGGTAAAGGTCGAGTACAATACTAACCTCAAGGCATCTTTTGTCGTAGACGGGGCCTTTTCTAAAGACATAGAAGATGCCATCGCCAGCGGTATGCCTACTTCATTTACCTTTAGAGTAAAGCTATATCATAACAGGGGTTTTTTCTGGCCTGATAAACATATCGGTACCTGGAAGTTCAGGCATACGGTCAAGTACGATCTTTTGAAAGAAGAGTACGAGGTAACGCTCGGGGAGCGCAACTATGTCGAGAAGACAAAGGACGTAAAGCGTATGCGTAAGCTTATGGCAAGCGGTGATCAGATAATTATCTCGCCGCTGCCTGCACTTGTGCTGGGACGTACCTATGAACTAATGATAAAGGCCGAACTCGATACCGTGGACCTGCCGCTCTCTCTCGATAATGTCTTTTTCTTTGTGAAACTATGGGACTTTAAGACAGCCTGGAAGGTCTATAGATTCTCCTACTAAGTGCTGCGCACAGGTGCTCGCCGCACGGGGTGCTGCGCACGGCAAATTAGGTTGGGAGCATTTAGCCATCAATACGCAAGTATCATATTGATGGACTGTGCCCCAACGCAGTTGGTGCTGCGTACAGGTACTGCGTACAGCAAATTAGGTTGGTAGCATTTAGCTATCAATATGTAAGTATTATATTGTAGGTTGGGAGCATTTAATATTAAGTAGATTTATTTTGCCCCGAAGGGGCTGTGCTCTGCGCAGCAGTGCCCCAACGCAGTTGGTGCTGCGCACGGGCAAATTTAGGTTGATAGTATTTAGTATGAAATAGGGGTTATACTTGCCCCGAAGGGGCTGCGTACAGCAAATTCATTAATAGGGTTTTATATTATGCGTAGCACTAATTAACTAATGGACTTTGCCGCAACGCAGTTGCCCGCAGGTGGTGCTGCGCACGAGCAAATTTAGGTTGGTAGCGTTTAGCCATCAATATGTCAGTATCATATTAATGGACTGTGCTCTCACGCAGTGAGGTGCTCGCCGCACGGGCAAATGTATTAATATGGTTTTTCACAAGGCATAGATCGTAACTTTTTGATGGACTGTGCCCCACCGCAGGTGGTGCTGCGCACAGCAAATTTAGGTTGGTAGCATTTAGCTATTAATATGTAAGCATCATATTGATGGACTGTGCCCCACCGCAGGTGGTTATGGCTAAACTTTTAAGAGATTTACAACATATTGA
>CAZUFI010000009.1:17234-23493 GCA_964618745.1 uncultured Thermodesulfobacteriota bacterium
GTGCCCCACCGCAGGTGGTTATGGCTAAACTTTTAAGAGATTTACAACATATTGAGCAGCGCAGGCGAAGGCGTGAGTATATAATCATTATTGCTATCTTGCCTGTTATTGCTCTGATAACTTATATTGAGTCTCACATCTCTCTTATCAGTGGCGATATTCCTATTGCTACTAATATCTTTGTGTTGGGCCTTATTAATATCAATATAATTCTGCTCGGCCTGCTTATCTTTTTAGTTATTCGTAATGCTGTAAAGATATTTTTTGAGGGCCGTGGCAGTCTGCTTGGCTCTAAGCTCAGGATACGTCTGATTGCGTCTTTTGTCGGGCTGACTATTGTGCCTACTTTCTTGCTCTTTTTTGTAGTTATTGGTTTTGTCAATAAGAGTATCGACGGATGGTTTGATATCCAGGTCGAGGATTCTTTGCAGGATTCTCTGGAGCTTGCGCAGAACTATTATCAGGATACCGCAGATAAGATGTTAAATGGTGCGTGGCGCATCTCCGGGCATATCTCGGAAAATGGTATTGATGATAGCTCCGGGCTGCTCACGGTTTATGTTACGCAGTATCTGGAGCAAAATGAATTCTCTGCTGTAGCGGTATATACAAATAAAGGGGAGAGGATTGCTTATGGCCTTGCCCGTGGGCTAGATCCGGATATGATCCCGGATGTAGATATTCAAGAGGTTGCCAGCGCTATTAACAGGGGGGCGCGCAGTTTTACTCAGACCCTTTCTGTTGGAGACGTTGTAAGAGGGGTTGCGCCGTTTAGTGACGCAGAGGGTGAGAATATCGGTGCTGTAGCCGTGAGTTATTACGTGCCAAGCTCTTTGGTACAGAAGATGAAGGATATAACAAAGGCTCTGGAGGGTTATAAGCAGCTTAAGATCCTCAAAAACCCTGTTAAGGCTAGTTATTTTAGTATCTTGCTGATTATTACTCTGCTTATTGTCTTCTTCTCGATCTGGATTGCGCAGTATCTTGCAAAGTCCATTACAGGGCCAATATTAGAGCTCGCAGAAGGTACGCATGCCGTGGCCAGTGGTAATCTGGATTATAGGATAGAGATTAGCTCAAAGGATGAGATCGGCTCGCTGGTAACGAGCTTTAATAGGATGACCGAGGATCTCAAGGCAGGTAAGACCGGGCTTGAGAAGGCCAACAAAAACCTTAGGAAGATAAATGTAGAGCTGGATAGCCGTAGAAACTATATAGAGATTGTCATGGACAATATCCCCGCAGGTGTTATGGCTATAGATAGTAAGGCCTTGATTACCTCTATTAATAAGGTCGCTGCCGATATCTTTGGTATAGAGGAGCGTAGTGCCCCGGGAAGTAGCTATATAGAGACGCTCAGGGTCACTGACAGTACGCTTCTGACCGATATGATAGGTGAGATGCAGGAGACAGGGGCTGAGAACCTTGAGCGCCAGATAAAGATAGAGAAGGACGGTAGCATCATGACTGTTCTTGTTAATCTTAATGCGCTAAGGGGGCAGGGGGGTAAGAGCCTTGGCGTCGTTGCCGTCTTGGACGACCTGACCCATCTGGTAAAGACTCAGCGGATGTTTGCGTGGAAGGAGGTTGCCCGCCGTATCGCCCATGAGATAAAGAATCCGCTGACTCCTATTCAGCTCTCTGCGCAGCGGCTTCGCCGAAAGTATCTTGATAAATTCCCCTCTGATAGTGATATCTTTGATGAGTGTACCAATACGATAATCAGGCAGGTCGATGAGTTAAAGACGCTGGTTAATGAATTTTCCAGCTTTGCCCGGATGGCCTCGGCAAACCCCATACCGACCGATCTTAACCTGATAGTAGACGAGACTATGGAGCTTTACAGGCCGGCGCACAAAAAGGTGAGATTCAAGGCGACTCTGGATGCTTCTATGCCAATACTTGATATAGATAGAGATCAGATAAAGAGGGTGTTTATTAACCTTATCGATAATGCGATTGATTCAATGGACGGCACGGGCATGCTCTGGGTAAATACTATCTATGAAAAGGAGCTGGGTATAGCTCGTATCGAGGTGGTCGATGATGGTTGTGGCATACCGCCTGAGAGTAAGTCCCGGCTCTTTGAGCCGTATTTTTCTACAAAGAACTCAGGGACAGGTCTTGGACTCTCGATTGTAAGCAGTATTATCTCAGACCATAATGGATATATAAGGGTGAAGGACAATAAGCCGCAAGGTACCAGGTTTATAATCGAGCTACCGGCCTCTAAGGATGGTTGAGCTGGTGGCGGGTATTTTTTTGGTTACGGATTTCAGATAGAGGCAGGTATTTTATGAATATTATAATGATTGTAGATGACGAGAAGAATATCAGGGATTCTCTGGCCGGGGTCTTGCGTGACGAGGGCTATAGCGTGGTGCTGGCAGAGACGGCTGAGCAGAGCCTGAAGCTGCTGGAGAAGTCCGTACCCGACCTGATACTGCTTGATATATGGCTGCCGGGGATGGACGGTGTAGAGGCTTTAAAGGCGCATAAGCAGCAGAATCCGAATGTACCTGTGATTATGATCTCAGGACATGCGACGGTAGAGACGGCTGTGACGGCTACAAAGCTTGGGGCCTATGATTTTCTTGAAAAGCCGTTGTCTTTGGATAAGGTGGTTTTATCGGTAGAGCATGCTCTGGAGCAGAAGCGTCTGACCGAGGTGAATATCGAGCTTCAGGAGCGGGTGCGTGGCGAGTGCGAGATACTTGGAAATTCGCCGAAGATAAAGCAGCTACGTGACGATATAAAGCGGGTCGGTGAGGCCAACTCATGGGCCCTTATTACGGGCGCGAACGGTACGGGTAAAGAGCTTGTGGCGCGAAACCTGCATTTTTACTCAAAGCGTAATGATAAACCCTTTATAGCCGTAAACTGCGCTGCCATCCCCGAGGAGCTTATAGAGAGTGAGCTCTTTGGCTATGAAAAGGGTGCTTTTACCGGTGCTAATACTTCTAAGAAAGGCCGTTTTGATATGGCAGACGGCGGTATTCTTTTTCTGGATGAAATAGGGGATATGAGCCTTAAGACGCAGGCAAAGATACTGCGTATACTTGAGGAAGAGAGCTTTGAGCGCGTCGGCGGAACAAGGACTATTACGGTAGATGTCCGTGTGGTCGCGGCTACCAATAAAGACCTGATGGAAGAGATCAGGCAGAAGAACTTTCGTGAAGATCTGTATTATCGCCTAAATGTAATTCCCTTTCACGTACCAAAGCTTAGTGAGCGCGGTGATGATATCCTGCTCTTTGTGGATCATTTTCTCGGGGTCTTTTCTCGCGAGGCAGGAAGAGAGGCCCCGACAATGGACGCTGAGGTTAGAAAGACCCTGCTTTGTTATGGCTGGCCCGGAAATGTCCGCGAGCTTAAAAACCTTATGGAGAGGCTCGTTATAATGTCTCGCTCGGGCCGGGTTACTGTAGATGACCTTCCGCAGTATATCACAGGGGCTGTAAGCCGATTGCCAAAAGGGCTCTTTGCCGGAAGCATCAAGGAGGCCCGAAACGACTTTGAAAAGGAGTTTATCTTGACGCGTCTAGAGCAGTATGATGGCAATATAGCCAAGACCGCCGAGGCCATAGGCCTGGAGCGTAGTCATCTTTATAGAAAAGTGAAATCTTATGGAATAAAGGGGTAATTTAGTGTAACTTTTATAACAATTTTTTGACATGTCAAAAAAATAACATCTGATAGGTTGACCTTCACCCGTATTTGTGCTAATTTATTGAAAATCTAGGATACCTTACAACTTTTTATTTAATGGCGAGTGATTGCTATTAAGATCAGAAAGATCTGCTGAGCAAGCAGTTTTAAGAGGTTCTTTTTGTCATTTTCTATTATCAAGCGGGGTTTTTGATGCGTAGGCCTATAGTCCTTATAGTAGATGACGAGCCGGCAGTTAGGGAGACACTTGAAATAATCCTTGGTGATTATTATGAGACCGTCTCTGTATCCAACGGCCTTGAGGCTGTAGAAATCGTAAAGTCCGTACCTATAGATGTTGTTCTGCTCGATATTAATCTCCCACATGTAGATGGTTTTAAAACTCTCGGTATGCTTAAGCAGCATAACCCAAGCGTTGGTGTTGTCATGCTGTCTGCTATCGACAGCGCGCAGAAGGCCGTCTATGCCCTTAATATGGGTGCATACGATTATCTCACCAAGCCCTTTGAGACCGAAGACCTGCTCTCTACCATCAAGCGTTATATAGACGACCTTACCCTTAAGCGAGAGATAACCTTCCTGCGTGAAGAGCTTCAGAGCAGGCTTGGTTACGGGGATATAATAAGCAAGTCTCCAAAGATGCAGCACGTCTTTGATCTGGTAAAGAAGGTAAGTGCTGCTTCGGCAAATGTCCTTATAACCGGCGAGAGCGGTACGGGTAAGGAGCTTATAGCGCGTGCCATCCATGAACTTAGTGACCGTAAGGAGCGTCCTTTTGTAGCTATTAATTGTGGTGCTGTACCGGCAGAGCTTATGGAAAGTGAGATGTTTGGCTATGAAAAGGGTGCATTTACCGGCGCAAACGCCACAAAGATAGGTAAGTTTGAGTTCGCCGAAGGCGGTACGATCTTCCTTGATGAGATTGGTACGTTGCATCTGCACTTGCAGGCCAAGCTCCTACGGGTATTACAGGAGAAGACAGTAGAGCGGGTCGGTGGTAACCACCAGATAGATGTAGATGTCAGGATTATAGCGGCTACCAATATTGATATCGCCTCAGCAGTACGTAAGGGGACATTCCGTGAAGATCTTTACTATAGGCTGAAGGTCGTCCCGATTGAGCTGCCGTCGCTTCGCCAGAGGCGCGAAGACATTCCGCTCCTGGTCGATTACTTCTTTGATAGGTTATGTAAAAAGAGTAATAAAAGCCTTAAGGGAATTGGCAGCGGTGCTGTTCAGGCACTCTGTGATTACTCATGGCCCGGCAATGTCCGTGAGCTTGAAAACCTCATCGAGCGTCTGGTCGTCCTTGCAAAGGACGGTACGGAGATAATCTACGGCGATATCCCGGTCGAGATAACAGGGCAGGGCACTCCCAAGAAGCCGACTGCCTATGATATAGACGACTATAAAGAGGCATGTAAGGCCTTTGAGCGTAATTATATAATAGGTATACTTAATAAGACAGGCTGGAACCGAAGCAAGGCCGCCGTGCTCATGAATATCCACAGGAATACCCTTCTTAACAAGATGAAGGACCTTTCTATTGACTCATCCCATTCAATCCGACTTAGCCCTTCCTCTGAGAATACTTTACAAGACCAGTAGCTTTATGGTAAATTTTAGGGCATAAAGTCGTCAATCTACGGCGCAATTTCTTGTTATCATCAGGAGGTATCGCAGTGGCCGGTCATTCCAAGTGGGCTAATATAAAGCATAAAAAATCAAAGACCGACGCCAAGCGCGGTAAGGTCTTTAGTAAACTGGTAAAAGAGATAATGGTCGCTGCCAAGATGGGCGGTGGCGATACTTCTGCCAACGCGCGACTGCGAACAGCCATTGAAAAGGCAAAGGCAGAGAATATGCCGGGCGATAATATCGAACGAGCAGTCAAGAAAGGTTCGGGTGAGTTATCCGGCGTAGTCTATGAAGAAGGTACTTACGAGGGCTATGGCCCGGGCGGGGTCGCCGTGATAGTCGATTACATGACCGATAACAAGAACCGTACCGCCGGTGAGGTAAGGCGTGCCTTTACAAAGCATGGCGGTAGCCTTGGCGAGAGCGGCTCGGTTGGCTGGATCTTTGAGAAAAAAGGTATCTTTACCTTTGACGCCTCTTCTGTCGAAGAAGACGCTCTTATGGAGTCGGCACTTGAGGCCGGTGCCGATGACGTAGTATATATAGAAGAAGACGGCATCTTTGAGGTCTATACCGCACCTACCGAGTTTCATGCCGTAAAGACCTCTCTGGAAGATGCCGGATTTACCAGTACACTCTCGATTATAACGATGATACCCAAGACCAGCGTAAAGGTAGAGGGTAAGGTCGCACGTAGAGTCCTAAAGATGATGGAAGACCTGGAAGACCTCGATGACGTTCAAGAGGTCTATGCTAACTTTGATATGTCGGCAGAAGATATGGAGGCCCACGACTAGCCCCATGCGGGGCGGCAAACCACCTGCGGTGGGGCAAACCACCTGCGGTGGGGCACTCACTGCGTGAGGGCAAACCACATGCGTGGGGGCACCGGTTGCACCGGAGGCAAACCACCTACGGTGGGATAAAGCTAGTTAAGACGTTTCGTGCCGTG
>CAZUFI010000010.1:0-5994 GCA_964618745.1 uncultured Thermodesulfobacteriota bacterium
CTTTTACTGCTTTACAAAGCTGAACATAAGCGCACCAATGGCCATAAAGAGGACGACCGGGAAGAATGCCGCGGCCTCTGGCGGTATGAGGGCACTTTGGCCTAGAGATTTTGTCATACCGAAGATTATCCAGTAACCAAAGCCGATCACAAAGCTCAGGGCCATGCCCGAGGCTATCCCGGAGTTTCGCCCGCTTCTAAGGGCGAAGGGAATACCCACCAGCACCATAACCAGATTTACCATAGGGAAGGAGAGTTTACTGAGTAGCTCTACGCGGTACTTTGCCGTCTCATAGCCGTCTCGCTTGAGCGATTCTATATAGCCTGCAAGCTCTGTGAAGCTCATCTTTTCATAACTGCCCTCAAGGTTCTGCATCTTGTCGGGGCTATTTATCTCGGCAAAAATGTAGTCTTCAAAGAACTCTTTCTTGTCGGTGTGTCCGCCCGAGAAGCTCCAGCCCTCTGCCTGCTTGCTTACCCAGCCAGTGCCGTTCCACTCGGCTGTGGTTGCCGAGACCCGCTCTTTGAGTTTAAATGGTCGTTCGAGTCTGTACTTGGTTACGCCGCTCAGTTCTTTCTTATCTAGATCCATTGTTGCTATATTATATATCGTATCGCCGGAGCGAAACCAGATGCCGCTTCTACCCAGATGTAGCGAGTCTTTATTGCCTTTCAGCCATTTTGTTTCCAGTGAGTCATAGGCCCTGTTTGCCATAGGCGTTATGGATTCATTTATAAATATTACGCCGATGCTCATAATGACGCCAAAGAGCAGAAGCGGGGTGAGCGCGCGTAGAAGCCCTACGCCTCCGGCCTTTATGGCGGTTATCTCGCCGTTCTTATTCAGTATGCCGAGCGAGAGGAGTACGGCCAGCAGCATGGCCATCGGAGATATCTGAAAGAATATCGCCGGTATCTTATAGATAAAGAACTTTACGCAGATAAGCGGCGGCACGCTATGCTCCAGTAGATCGTCCAGGTTCTCGACGATCTCGACTATGAGGAAGAGCGCGATAAAGCCCGTGAGTGTTATCATAAGGACCTTTAGGAACTCACCCAGTATATGACGCTGTAGGATCTTCATTTTTCACCTTCCTTGCGCCTAAAGAGCGAGCCTACAAGCGAGCCTGCGTTCGACAATATGGCAAGGGACTTTATCTCTTTTTCTTGCATGGTTTTGCGCAGTATAAATAGGCCGAAAAGGCCGAGTATAATATTGGCCCCCCATGCGCCAAGCACCGGCGGGAGCACCCCGCTCTCGCCCATCATCTCGGCTATTTGTGTCAGGATATAGTAGCTCAGCAGTACTCCTATGGCGATGCCAAAGCCTGTTGTTTTAGCCGAGCGGACCTTTTGCAGACCCAGCGGAATGCCCATTAGCGCAAAGACAAATACAACGGCCGGTAGGGCGAATCTCTTTTGCAGGTCAATCAGGGTCTTTACCGAAGGCCCAGCCGGGGTGGCCCGGCCCTTGCGTATTCGCTCTATGAGTTCACCCAGGTAGAGCTCTCGGTTAGGGCGTTTTTTCTTACGCTTTACGCCTTTGTTCTCGCCAAGATTAAGGTTGTAGCCGGAGAACCCAACCATGTGGTATGTGTTCTCTGCCTGGTCCTTGCGGTGTATGACTCCGTCTTTGAGTTGAAGAATAATCGACATGTTGTCTGGATCAGAGCTGAAGCGGCCTCGTTCGGCGATGATAACCTCGCTCTGTTCCTGGCCTTCTACGGCGATAAAGATCCCTTTCAGTTCGTTGTTTGCACCTGTTTTTTCATTGACGTAGAGGACCGTCCCGTCGAATTTATCGTAGAAGGTCTTCTCGGTAATGGCCGCTCCGGCGTTCTGGCTGGCGATCTTAAATAGCGTTTTTTTGTAGTTATAGTTGCTCCACGGATAGACGTAGAGGGTTACGAGCATGGTTGCGATATATATAATTATTGCCATTAGAAAGACTGGTTTTATAATGGCCGTCAGGCTCAGCCCCGAGGCCTTGAGGGCTATAAATTCGTTGTCAGAGCTGAGGCGAGTGCATGCTATAAGGACGCTTACAAGGAAAGATGCCGGTAGCGTATAGATCATAAAGGACGGAATCATCGTTACTACAAGGGTTGCGATATTTATAAAGCCAGCACCCTGGGTCAGGAGTAGCTCAAGGAGTTTAAGTATATTGCCAAGCAGTATGGTTGCCGAGAGCAGCACTACGCTCAGGATAAAAGGGATAGCCATTTCCTTGAAGATATATGTAGTTATAAGCCTAGTCATAGCCGTTATCTTACTACAAAGCAATGGTGCGGGGCAAATATTTTAAGGGTTGTTATTATAGCAAGCCCTCTGAATTACTGATTCTATCTGGTTTGTTTAAGGAGGTATTAAGACTATGCTATTTTCTGGCGATAGAGTGGTCGAGTAATATTGGAAGATATGGGGAGGAGATATATTTTGGCAATAGCTTGTGATCATAATCGTAATAGCAGGGACGGCAGGTAAAGAAGCGGCTCGGTATGGCGGTAAAAGCTTACGGCCATAATATAAATGCCCTTAACGCAGATCTCGGTCTCGATGAACGGCACCTTAGCGGAGATACGGACATAGCTGGTAAAGATAAATGAAATGCTTGCCGAAAAGCATCAGATTTCTTATACTACTATACAGACAGAGTGTACGTGCCTTGATGACTGCGGCGCAGTGCTGCGTGATCTTAAACACAGCGAGCGTCGTTATAGTGAGCGTCGTTATGGCGAGCGGTGTTATAGCGAGCGTTGTTATTACGACAAGTGCGGATAGTTTATCAGTCGATTTTCATGAACCATACCCTTTAGTCTCTCTCGGAGCTTGCTAATGGTTAATAAGAAACCCCTTCTTGCCAGCGAACTCGCCTGGCAATGTGATCCAGAGTCCTTTTCATTTACAACCACAGAAGACGCAGCAGATATAGCCGAGGTTATAGGTCAGGAGCGGGCCTTGCGGGCAATCGATTTCGGTCTTGGCATCGAGGACGGCGGTTATAATATCTTTGTCCTTGGCTCAAGCGGCACAGGCAAGAACTCTATCGTCAGGGCGCGTCTGGAAGAGAAAGCTGCGGGAGAAGTCGTCCCTCCTGACTGGCTATATGTTCATAACTTTAGCTCTCCTGATACGCCTATGGCCATTACTCTTCCAAGTGGTAAGGGGATAGAGTTTGTCAATCATATGGAAGACCTTGTGGTCACGCTCAGGCGAGATATTCCCAAGGTCTTTGAGAGTAAGAACTATGAGAGCCATCGCGATGAGATACTGGACGCACAGCAGGAGCGTACCAAGGTGCTCTTCCATAGGTTGGAGCAGGCTGCAACAGATAAGGGTTTTACGCTTAAAAAGAGCTCCGGCGGGGTATCGGTCGTCCCTGCGCAGAAGGACGGTAAGCCGTTTGAGCAAAAGGACTTTGATAAGCTCTCCGCCAAGGAGCGTGATGCATTTGAAGAGGCTTCTCGTGGCTTGCAGGAAAAGCTTGGAGACGTTATAAGAGAGGCCCGCAGTATCGATAGAGAGACGCATGACAAGATAGAGCAGTTGGATCGCGAGATGGTGCAGTGCGTGGTAAGTCCTCTTATCGATGAGATGCTTGATAAGTATAAAGGTTTTGAAAGGGTCGTTGCCTATCTGGGTGATCTGCGCGGTAGCATCTTTCACAATATCGGTATCTTCAGGCCGCAGGAAGAGCCGACCCTGCCTTTTGGTATAAAGGTAGCGCAAAACGAGCCGACCTTCGAGCGTTACGAAGTGAACCTGATCGTAGATAACCTCTCTACCAGTGGGGCCCCTGTGGTATTTGAACCCAATCCGACCTACCATAATCTTTTTGGTAGTGTAGAGCACAAGGTCAGCTATGGCGTGGCAACGACTGATTTCACTATGATAAGAGGCGGGGCGATACACAGGGCCAACGGCGGGTATCTGGTGGTTAATGCCATGGACGTTCTTAGAAATGTCTTTGTCTATGATTCGCTCAAGCGTCTGATAAAGAATAAAGAGTTAAGGGTAGAGGACGTATGGGAGCAGTACAGGGCCGTAAGTACCGCGAGCCTCAAGCCCGAGCCCATCCCTGTTGATATCAAGATCATCCTTATCGGCGAGCCGATGCTGTATTATCTGCTCTATAACTATGATCGTGAGTATAAAAAACTCTTTAAGGTCAAGGCCGATTTTGATAGTGATATGGAAAGAACCCCGGCTTCGATTGAACGGTACGCCCAGTTTGTCGCGGCCTGTTGTAAGCGTAAGAAACTCTTGCCCTTTGATAAAGGTGCCGTCGCGCGAGTAGTGGAGTATGCGTGTCGCTATAGCGCAGATAAGAAAAAGCTTACAATGAATTTTGCTTATGTTGAGAGTCTGGTGACCGAGGCCGGGTACTGGGCCGGCAAAAGCGGGGGCGAGCTCGTTAAGAGCGGTGATGTCGAGCGTGCATGGGACGAGCGGATATACAGGAGTTCCAAGATAGAAGAGCGGTTGCGCGAGATGATAGTCGATGATACCCTTATGATATCGACCAAGGATAAGATAGCTGGACAGTTAAATGGTCTGGCCGTCCTCAATCCGGGTGACTACGGCTTTGGTAAACCATCGAGGATTACGGCAAGTGTCTCGATGGGAGATAAGGGGGTCGTTGGTATTGAGCGCGAAGTAAAGATGAGTGGGCGCATACACAATAAAGGCCAGTTAATCCTGAAGAGTCTGCTCGGGCAGCGGTATGCAACTGATTTCCCTTTGAGCTTTTCAGCGACCATCTGTTTTGAGCAATTATATGATGAGATAGATGGCGATAGCGCAACCTGCGCGGAGTTCTACGCTCTGCTCTCGGCCCTCTCTGGTTGCGAGCTTAATCAGGGTATAGCCGTTACAGGCTCGATGAATCAGCGAGGCGAGGTCCAACCAATAGGCGGGGTAAATGAGAAGATCGAAGGCTTTTTTAAAGTCTGTAAAGCGAAAGGTTTTACAGGTGGGCAGGGTGTTGTGATACCCCGGCGTAATGTACGTAACCTTATGCTCTCACGTGAGGTAAGGGAGGCGGCAGAGGTCGGCGAGTTCTCTATTTATCCGATAGATTTTGTGGATGAGGGTTTTGAGATCTTATCAGGATGCACGGTCGGAGAAAGAGGGAAGGATGGTTTGTTTCCCAAGGGGACGGTGAATTTTCTTGTAGATAAGAAACTGCGCAGCCTTGCCACAAAGCTTAAGGCCTTTGGCAGGGCAAAGCCCAAAAAAGCGACGCATAAGAAGGCAGCACCGAAAGAGGCCGAAAAATAGCCTTGACGGCAGGGGTTGTGTTAATATAGATTGAATCAAGTTTGGCGAGTCGAGCAAGAGGTGAGTATATGCTGGTAAGTGAGATTTTTTTGAGTATTCAGGGGGAGTCTACCTATGCAGGTATGCCGTGTGTCTTTATACGGCTCTCGGGTTGCAATCTGGATTGCAACTGGTGTGATACCGAGTACGCAAAAAAACTGGATGACGGTAAAAAGATGTCTATCAATGAGGCCATCGTCGAGGTCGGAAAGTTCAAGGCGACTATAGCCGAGATAACCGGTGGCGAGCCACTCCTTCAGCCCGAGGCAAAGGAGCTTGCGGCCAGGCTCTTAGATGCGGGCTATACCGTTTTGATCGAGACCAACGGTAGTGTGGTGATGGACGGTCTGCCTGAAGAGGTCGTAAAGGTCGTTGATGTGAAGTGTCCGGGCAGCGGTCATGGCGAGTCTTTTCTGATGGAGAATCTAGCCTATATATCCCCTAGCGATGAACTGAAGTTTGTCCTTTCTGACAACGAAGACTATGAATTTGCCAAGCAATTCGTCGAGCAGGAGGTCGGAGACCTTACCTCTAATATATTATTTGCCCCTGTTAAGCCAAGGCTTGAGCCGGCAGAGCTTGCGTCCTGGATCCTGCGTGATGGTATTAGGGTAAGGCTACAGCCTCAGCTCCATAGCTATATATGGGACGAGGAGCCGAAGTAATCTTTATGGAT
>CAZUFI010000010.1:6094-7454 GCA_964618745.1 uncultured Thermodesulfobacteriota bacterium
TCGACAAAGGCGGCTAGCCGTTTTGCTAGCCTGTCTCTCTTTGTTGTGATCGCAGCCCTTATCGTCCATACCGTTGTTATAGGGATACGCACCTACTACACCGCTCGGCTGCCGGTCTCGGCAATCGGAGAGACCTTGCTCTTCTATAGTTGGTGCGTAATTATTGCGACCCTCTTTGTTGTCCTTCGTTATAGAGAAAGGCTTACCGGGCTTATAACCATACCAATCGGGATAATTTCTCTTGCGATATGTTTTTCGCGGTGGACCGAGCCCAAGACCCTGCCATTGATACTGCGTACCATCTGGTTTGAGATCCATGTTATAGCGTCATTTGCAGGTTACGCCCTCTTTTCGCTGGCCTTTGCCGGTGCTATCTTATACTTGATCAGGTCGTCTTGTTCAGGCAAGGGGCGCGGCGTAAGCACGCGTGACGGCAGTGGCGAGTCCTCGCTTGAGGTGGCGCGCACAGGTGTGGTCTGGGGCTTTTTTCTCTTCTCTGCCTCTATGTTTTCAGGGGCCGTCTGGGGGTACCTTGCATGGGGTACGTACTGGATGTGGGAGCCGAAGATCCTCTGGTCGTTTATATTATGGTTCTGGTTCGCAGGGACTATGCATGCCTGGTATATCAAGAGCTGGAAGGGTAGAACGCTCGCCATTCTTACTATTATTGGCTTTGCCATCGTTGGTTTTACCTACCTTGGCGTCGGCCTTCTGATGAAGAGTAGCCATAGTTTTTAGAAAATACCACCTGCTTTAGTCCTGCTTTTTGCTATTTTTCTGATATTTACCCCAAAATCAACTTTTCAGACCCTTAAAAGATCTTTATAATCAGATAGTTATAGCGATATTTCAGCTAAGATCAATGACTTGACTCTATTTGCATTAATCCGTCGGTGCGGAGAACTTGCCCGGGACGTAGGGGGCGGGCTTGGCGGGTGTAGTCTTGGCAGGGGCGGTGGTCTTTTTTATGGCCCTGCGTCTTGCGGGTCTACTGGTCTTTTTTGGTCTGAACGATTGTGTGCCTGTGTTGTTATCGAGCTTTGTTGGGGTTGTGCCAGTGGATTCTGCGCTGCTGCCGGTTGGCCGCTCTATCGACTTTGGTGTGATGCCGATAGGTCCGAGTATATTTATGGGCTGTAAGATATTTTTTTTTGTGGCCTTGGCCTTGGCTTTGGCAGTGGCCCTAGATTGTGTGGCCTTGGTCTCGGTCGCCTCAGCCTGCTTTGGGCTTGGATTTGTTTCGTCGGTGGACTGTTTAAATAAAGGGGCTTGACTGGAAGGCAAGAGTGACCTTACCGAAGGCGTAGCCTGCTTGGCCTTGGCCGGGCTGGTTGTTGCTGGCTTGCCTGTAGACGGTGCG
>CAZUFI010000010.1:7554-14644 GCA_964618745.1 uncultured Thermodesulfobacteriota bacterium
TCTTTGATCTCCATATCATCTCTAAAGAAGACGAACTCAATTCTTCTATTTATCCTGCGCCCTTCCGGTGTATCGTTCTGCGCTATAGGTCTTGTATCGGAGTAGCCGCCGGCACCGAGTTTTTCAGGGTCTATCTTGCCGGAAGAAAGTATGTATTTAACGGCGGATATGGCCCTGCCGGTAGATAGCTCCCAGTTAGATGGAAACTCAGAGGTCTTTATCTGGGTATTATCGGTATGGCCTTCTATTGTTAGCTTGTATGGGAAATCCGCGACGACGTTTGTAATGCTATCGAGCAGCGGAAAGGACTCTTCGCGAAGCACTGCCGAGCCTGAGTAGAAAAAGAGCTGGCCATTGACGGTTATAATAACGCCACGGCTGGTGTTTTCAACTACGACCTGATCGCCAAGGTTCTGGTCTCGTACTATGGATTGAAGTTTTTTATAGATATCTTCGTTTGACTGCATGCGAGCCTGAATCATGCTCTTGACAGCACCCTGAGATTGGCGGATTTCGAGTTCTAGGTTGACTACGGAGTCTTTTGTTTTGTATAAAAGGTCTACGATAGAGGCTGCTTTTGTACGTTGTTCGCCTTTGATAGTGTCGTCGAACTGGACACCAAAGGCATCTTTTAACGAACCCTGTGCGTCGCGGAATTTGATTACGTCCATATTTGCGAAGGAAAGCAGGAGGATAAAGAAGGTCAGGAGCAGACTCATAAGGTCCGCAAAGGTGGTCATCCACTCATCACCACCCCCTTCATCTTCCTGTTCTTCGATCTCGGGCGCCACTTTACTTAACCTCTTTAAGGACTATTCAATCTATGTGTTGTCCTTTTTTATCTGATACTGAATATTAGTCTTTTACTTACTCTTCTTTTGGTGCACTGTCTTCAAAGGCCTTACGTTCTTTAGGCTCAAGAAAGCCTATGAGTTGTTGCTCTATTATGCGCGGGTTGTCTCCGTTCATAACACCTGCGAGCCCGGCCATTATCATCTCCAGGCGGTCTGTCTCTTCCAGAGTTCTGCTTTCCAGCTTTGCAGCCATAGGGGAGAAAAAGAGAAATGCCATTATTGCTCCGTACAGTGTTGTAAGAAGTGCTATGGCCATGGACGGACCAATCGTAGCGGGATCATCCATGGTCATAAGCATCTGGACAAGTCCTATGAGTGTACCGACCATTCCAAAGGCAGGGGATGTGGCGGCCATAAATTTAAAGACCTTTTGCCCTCTTTTGTGCCGTTGCTTGATATACTTCATCTCGGTACGCAGGACATTCTCTACGTCTTTGTCGCTTAGTCCGTCAACGATCATATTGACGCCTTTTTGCAAGAAGGGGTTTTTTATCTCTTCTTTTTCAAGGGCTAGCAGGCCTTCTTTCCTGGCTATCGTTGCAAGCCCTATTATGCTGTCTATTGTCTCCTTTGCAGAGGCCTGTTTATAGAAGAAGACATTTAGCGCGACCTTTATCGCGCCAAGAACAATAGTCAGCCTCTGCATTATCAGGGTGGCTGCGATTGTTCCGCCAACAACGATAGCGAGTCCAGGTATATTTACAAATGACATTAATGAGCCGCCAAGTAACATGGCGAAGATGATTAGGCCGACACCGGCCACAATCCCAATTATGGTGGCTAAATCCATTACAGCTGCTCCTTTTGATACTTTAGTTCTATACTCTATATCGACAGAATTTCATAAGACTTTACAGGCATTTAGTATATAAATAAGGCTTCTGAAATATTATTAAGAAGAGTTTTATCTCTTAATATACCTGTATGATGGTCTGAGTCAGGAAAATAGTCTTTTACCGCTGGCTAGCTCTTGATTACGCACACAGTCTTTCTCTGGTTGTCGCATTATAATTATTAGGCAGAAGGTTCTTTATTCCACCAGATGACGGCACTTTTTTTATGGAACTCGGCGAGAAGGCCGCCTTCTCGTTCTTTGAGCCTGCCTTTGAGAAACGCTCTGAGTTTTTCGTCGTGTTCTTCGGTGACGATCCCCATGTACTCCTTCCAGAACTCTATTGCCTCTTCTATATCGTCAAAGGGTTGGTCAAAGTTATATTCAATGATCTCGATATTAGCGAAGATCCCTATGGAGTGTAGCATCTGGTAGGTCTTTAAGTAATCACTTCTTTTCGTGAATTCTCTTCCATAGATAAGCGGATAGAGCTCTTTATAAAAGAACTTGTCGGCCTGCGGATCGGCACTTGTTATAAGGAAGACTGCCTTTTTGGCCAGAGCGTTGGCAGCTTGCAGGAAGCCCTCATTATCCTTTAAAAGCCCCGGGACATTGGCGCATACTATGGCATCGTGACCCGCTACCTCTTTGCTGTCGGCAACGGCCTCCCATGTGCTGTTGATGCACTCTATATTAAGGCCTTCTCTTGTAGAGTCTTCCCTAAGTATCTCTGCCATCTGCGCAGCCGGCTCGACTACTCTTACGGCCTTACCGGCTCTAGCCAGTGGGATTGCCAGTGTGCCGCAGCCGCCCCCTATATCCAGAAAACTCTCCAGGTCGGTTGATCTTGGCAATACAACCGAGAGTATCGCCTCGGGCGCACCAGAGGTGATAAGACCTCGTTTATACCACCTGGCCTTGAGTTTATTCCAAACCATCTTGTTTTTCATTAGATACCCCGGGTTTTTTGTCTATATTTTTTGTATCTTTAAATGGCTTGGCAGGCTTCTTTTTATCAGGTATAAAGAGCAGGCGTTTGAAGATGCCCCCGATCTTTCGTCCGATGCTTTTTAGAGGTACAGCCCTGACCTCCGGGTCTTTAAGCGGTCCTTTGATCTCGGAGTAGATTGTAACCGTGCTTTTTTCTCTACCTGTAATTATCCATCCGGCAAATGGTATATTTGAGATGATCTTATCTATCGTGACAAGCGGATGTAGGGCTACTGTTGCGTCTATTGTCTTCTCTGTTATATCGATTGCCCCGATGCCGGACATACGCATGGAGTTGCTCGATAGCAGCAGATTTTCCGTGCTTATGACGCCGTCTTTTATCGTGAAGTCACCGGTGACGCTATCGTAGATGAGCCCTTTGTCAAAGAGGCTATTTACAGAGATGATATTTACAATCGAGAAGAGTTTGTTGAAGACGACAAGCTTCCACATCCGCCCCTTCTGGCTCGATGCACTGAAAAAGCCGTCTACGCCTCTGGAGCCGGGCTTGATGCCGCGCCTCATAACAAGGAGGCATTGCCCCATCCCCCGCCCGCTCAGTATCTTCTTTTTCGCACCGAGCTCGCTGAAGAGTGTCTCTAGCTCGACCATAGATATATCGAACTCGGTTGTAAAGAGTATGGGGTCTCGCCTATCCCTTTTAATGAGGATTGTCCCCGAGACCTGACCTTCGTGGCTGGTAAATGTCACGGGCTTGAAGAGTATGTCTTTATAGTCAAGCTCGATCTCGGAGTGCATATTTGTAAAGGATATATTGGTAAGCCGCCCTTTTGCAACGGTGAACTGGCCTTTGCCTTTGAAGGGTTGCCTTTTTATTACCTTTGGTTTATATGTAGGCGGAAAGATATCCTTGGTATTAAAACTCTTGGAGACAAAGTTCATATCCAGAAGGCCCTGGCTAATATCAAGGACCTCTATTCTGGCCGAGAGCTGGCTATCAAGGACCTTTGCGTCACTTAAGATAAGCCTCCCTTTATTGCCGCCGAGTCTGAGCGTCAGGTTGAAGTCGCGAAGCCTATTGGCCAGAACAGGTGTATTGAATGCAGCGTTTTTTACCTTTATATTGGCATCAAATGCGGGGCGTCTTCCTCTGGCGGGCTTTGTCATGGTGAGGTGTCCTGAGATAGCACCCTTTGCCGGAAAGCCGGATAAGACAAAGGGCGAGAGCCCTGCACTATCTTTTATTTTAAAGCTCTTCATCTCGATATTCAGATCTATCGAGCCTGTTTTGTTATCTGTATCTAACCGGACCTTTGCCAGTGAACTGCCTGCTTTGACTCGGGCAAGGCTTGTGATAGTGCCTGCCTTGATGTGAGTCTTTGTCTCGATGATCAAGGGGAAGTTCATCTCTTTTTCCATAGAGTTCTCAAACTCAAGGCTTGTGCGCGTAAGGTCCAGAGTGCTATCGATAATAAGCCCTTTTGTATTCTTTTGTTTTTTATTTTTCGATCTACCCTCTGAAAGCCCCGTAAGTTCACCGTCAAGCTTCAGTTCTATACCAACCAGCCCTTGTGCCTTTATGTGTTTTTTCTTTGGAATCTTACCTGAACCTCTAAGTTCTTTCAGGATCGCCGCGCTATCCAGGTCTGCCGTAAGAGAGAGTTTTACAACAGGCACCGGGCCAAGAGAGACCGATCCGCTCAGTGATTTTATGGCTTCCTCGCCGTAGCGTCCTTTTATATTCAGCAGCTCCAGCTCGCCGTCTTTATAGGTTATATAACCGCTCAGGCCAGAGACCTTATGATTAAGGGCCTTGTGCGTAATACCTGTATCCAGCAATTCCAGTTTGAGTGCTATCTTTTTATCACGCCTGCCTGTTTGTGCGCGTGGGCTTAAGCTCGATAAAACTATAAGTCGTCTTATCGCTACCTTGCCTTCGACATCTTCAAGCTCTGTCAGGGTACGACGAATACCCACGGGTGTGCCCTTCAGATCGATTAGACTTTTCAGGTACTTTGTCTCGACCTCTGAGGTATGCAGGTCGGCCTCTATCATCCCTGAGCTACGCGTCTTGGTGGCACTGAGTTTGACTTTACCGCCGATCTCAATCTGCCTGAGGTGGGTCTCGGGGTCTGCTACATTAACGCTGATATCACTGAGAGCGAATAGGAAGCTCTCGGTGCTCCATGAGACCTCCAAATTGGCGCTGCTGCTTGGAGAATGTAGTTTTTCTTTGACTGGATATGGAGGGGCGAGGACTATGCGTTTTGATGAGAGTGAGCCCTTGATCGTACCGCTGTTTAGTTGAGCCTCAGTGCCGGCAAAGGAAAAATCAAGGCTTGCTCCGAGCGTGCCCTCTGTCGTGATATCTGCGACGGATTTATGCAGGTATGGTCTTACAGTTGCAACCTCTATATTTGTCAGGTCCATGGTGCCGGATATGCGCGGCCCTGCCTGCTCCGGCGAGGTGAGGCCGGATAGAATGAAGGTAGATTTTTTGCCAAGGGTGCCGCCGAGGCTGAAGGTATAGCCGCGCCCGGTGCTATGCAGGTAGGCCCTGACCTCTGAGATCTCAAGGCCGCCGTTCTCTACTTTTTCATCGATAAAGAGCAGGTGTCCTCCGATGAATTTAAATTCTTTCGGGCGGAAACCTGCCGTCCCAGTCTCTGTCTCTGCCTTCTCCTTCCTGAGTTTTAAGATATTAATACTGCCGTCTTTATATCTTTTTATTAGAGCCACACCGTCTTTTACAATTAGACGTTTTATATTGAGTTGTCTCTTTATAAGGGCAATAGGAGAGACTGAGATCTTTAAAGATCCGCTCCTTATAATAGCGTCTCCTTCGCTAAAGATAGCAAGCTCTGTTACCGTTATCGTCGGGTACGGCAGCAGGCGTACCATTGCCTTATCAAACTCAATCGTTGCGTTAATGTTTTCTTCAATGCGGGCCTTTATCGATGCCTTGTGCGCGGTTATATCGATACTTATATAGGAAAATAAGAGAAATGCACCCGCAATGAGTAAGAATAATATAAAGATAGATATGGGTTTTTTCTTTAGATGTCTTATGGGATGCAGCAAGGTCGTCTCCAACTGTCGTGGGCGGATCAATATCGCCGTGGACATCTCAATGCCAGCTGTGGACTGATTAAACTGTCATGGACTGACAAGCACTTAACCGAAACCAGACCCCGCACGTAGCGTAGTTATTACGGGGGTTATCTGGAGAGTGGTATCTATGACTAATTCGGCTCTAAGGCCCTAAAACCTTAGGGGTTTTTAGAGTCCGGGCAATAACTTTTTAAGCCAGCCTTCTTTTATATCTATGGCCTTCCACGGGCACATCTCCTGACAGCAGAAGCACCTGATGCAATCCGTGTGATTTATATATATACCGCCCTCAACTCTGCTGATGATATTAAGCGGGCATACCTTTATGCATAGGCCGCATTTTATGCACTGCGACTGCTTTATATGGGGGCGCGAGGTGATGGATTTTCTAAGTCTCTTCTCTAAAAAATCAGGTAGCGAATTGGCAAAGTTGGTATGCAAGGTCGGAGGTACTTTAAAGTCCTTGACCCTGAAGTTGTCTATCCCCGCGCCCTGGATCTTTATATTTTCAAGCTTTGCAGCCTCGATGCCGCGCCACTGTGCGTTCAGAATTATAGGTACTTCATCGATCTTTCTACCGACTATCTCTATCAGGACCCGGTCCAGTGCTATCGCCTCTGGCGAGGCCGCGATAAAGTTGGTCTGCCTGGGGTCGCCGCTCATAGGGCCGTTACCTTCCAGAGATATGATAGCATCCATGATGGTAAGGCGAGGGCGCAGGTATAGATATAGATCGAGGATCATCCCCGCAAAATGCGTTGAGTCAATGCCTGCGCTAAAGTGCCACTGAAGTTTTCGTTTGCCCGGCACGCAGCCGAAGATATTTTTAACCCCCATAGTCAGGAACATCTGGGCGTGAGTCTTAAACTTTGGCAGGTTTATTATCCCGTCTACTTCAAGGGCTTCTTTAGCGATCTCCAGACGTTTGAAGACAGCACCTTCAGAGGCATCGACATCCACAGGCGTGGCCAGTGGAGTGAATTCAATCGCAAGCTCTTCTGCGACTTGAAGGATGCCGCACTTCTTGCCGACCTTTAGGGCCGAGCCCATCCCGGGGCTGTCGCCTATTACAGGTATTGCTCCTGCGTCCTTTACTATCTCGGCCATGGCACGGACAATAGCCGGATTCGTAGTGACGGCAGCAGAGACCTCTTTTGCGGCAAGCATATTAGGCTTGAGCAGAAGCCGCTCTCCACGCTTTACAAATCGCTCCACCCCGCCGATTAGCTCGATAGATTCCTCTAGGGCACGTCTTACCAGGTCTATCTCGTAGCTCTCGCATTTTACTATGGAGACATCGGTAGTCATGGTAGCCAATCCTACTTAGCCCCTGAAGCCTTTT
>CAZUFI010000010.1:14744-17365 GCA_964618745.1 uncultured Thermodesulfobacteriota bacterium
GCCTTTTCAGGCTTTGAAGCCTTTTCAGGTGCAGTGGTCTTTGCAGCTTTAGGTGTGTTTTTAGGCTCTGATTTTTTCTTGGTAGCTACCGGCTTTTCAGTCTCGGAGCTAGCAGCAGGTTTTATTGTTTTGTTATCCGATGCCTTCTTAAGCTCTGCGGCTTTTTCAGGCTTAACTGCCTTCTTTGGCTGTATGGTTTTTTTAGTTTTTTTCTTTTTTTTGAGACCTTCCAGGTGTTCTTTGGCTATCTCAGCCTCTGTGCTATCCGGGTATTTTTTGATGACCTTTCTCAGAAGCATACCTGCTTCTTTTGTTGAGCCGAGCCTTTCAAAGGAGTAGCTCTGTTTTAGTATCGCGGCAGGGACCTTATCGCCGCCGGGGTGGTTCTTGATTACCTTATTAAACTCCAGAACTGCCTTTCCAAATTCACCGCGAACATAGTAGATCTCGCCGATCCAGTAGAGGGCATTATCGGTCAGTTCGTGTTTGGGGTTTTCCTTAAGAAAGCTCTTGAAGACTGTCAAAGCCTTTGCGTAGTCTTTTTTCTCTCGTACAAGATCAAGTCCTGTCATATATTTATCTGTTATTGTTGAGTCATTTTTTGTTTTGGTCTCTTTGTTAGCGTTATCTTCATCTAGGTCGTCTATGGCATCAACTCTTATGGTTAGTGCCTCGATAGCGGTCTTTAGTGAGGTAAATAACTCGGCCTGAGCCTTTTCTTGATCTTCTTTTTTCAGGGCCTCTTCGATCTCTTTATTAAGGGCATCCTGCGAAGGCATCTCCAGGGCCTTTATCCTCTCTTCCAGCCTCTGTAGGGTCTGGCTCAGCAGATCGATATCCTCGCGCAGCTGCTCCATATCAAAGACCTTTTCATCAAGCTGCCCGTTAAAGGTCGTTAGATCTTGGCGCATTACATCCATATCCGCCCCTATATCTGCTATCGTGGCATCGGTCTTTGCGCTTTTTTCAGCCCCTGCCGTTACCTGTAACCCCATCTCTTCAACGGTCTTTCTAAGAGATTTTCTTTTAATGGTCAGAGCCGAGCTGTAGTCAAAACAACCAAGGACAAATATTGCCACCAGTGCTAAAGATAAAATAGTCTTTTTCAAGTTAGTCACCTTTTTTTAAGAGGGTATTTGCCAGAAGGCACGGGCCACCGCAGCTTCTGTGGGTCTTCTATCGTCTATAGGGCGACCACGACGGTGCCGAGGTCTTTCCTATTTTTATCTTAATGCGCTTCATGCCCGAGCCATCTTGACGTATGATATAGAGTCGCTTGACCTTGCCAGCCCATTGGCGGCTGAATACTAGATAACGACCATCAGGGGACCAGGAGGGCGACTGGTTATTGCCCTCAAAGGTTAGCTGCTTAAGCCCTGAGCCATCGCTGCGGATGGTCCAGACATTGGTGCCGGTCTTATCCAACCGGGTAAAGGCTATGGTCCGCCCGTCCGGCGAGAAGTCCGGGTCTGTGTTGTATTTGCCTTTGTAGGTTACTCTGCGGGCCTTACCACCTGTTGATTTTATCATATAGATATGCGGGTTTCCAGCCCTATCAGAGACAAAGGCCAGGTGCTTGCCGTCGGGTGACCAGACAGGGGATACATCGATTGAGTAGTTGTTTGTAAGCTGTTTTGGTTTGCGCGAGCCGTTCTTTTTTATGTATAGTTCAGGGCTGTGCTTACCTGTTGCGGTATAGGCTATGCTTGTGCCGTCAGGTGACCAGCGCCCTCCGATATTAGATCCTTTTTTATCCGAGATAACAGAGACCCTGCCGGTTATAAGTTCTTGCTCGAAGATCGAGGGATGTCCTATCATATACGATGTGTAGAGGATTTTTCTTCTGTCCGGCGACCAGCGAGGCGAGATATTAATCGAGCCGTTGCTCGTGACCTGCCGGATGTTGTGGCCGTCGTAGTCGGCCAGGTAGACCTCTTTAGAGCCGCCGACCCCTGAGATAAAGGCAATCTTGGTTGAGTAGATGCCTTTTTTACCGGTAAGTTTTTTTATCAGGTCATCGGCAAAGCGGTGGGCCAGGAGCCTTGGCGAGTCCTTGCTCCCGACGTACCTTTTTGCCAGTAGCTCTTTTTCGCGGGTCGTATCAAAGAGCCGGAACTCTGCGGTGAGCTTTTCTCCGTCCAGTCGTATGCCGCCTTTTATCAGAAGCTCTGCGTCGATAATACGCCAGAGCGAGAAGTCTGTCTCCTTTCTGGTAAGTCCGGAGTCAGCTAGCTCCTCGATAAAGGCATTTTGATCGAGAAGCTCAAAAAAACCCGAAAACTCGATATCACCCTCTAAGGCATCCATTATAATATACTTGAGTTTATATGTCGCAGCATCTTCAAGGGCCGCTGTGCCTATCGGATTGACGCCCTTGGTCGGTGGCTTCAGGTCTGCTATCCGCTGGATGGCCAGTGGCAAGAGCTTGCCGCCAGGCGAATTGATATCTATATAGACCTTGGCATTGGCAGTGCTAGCCATAGCCGTAATCATAATAAGGAGTAAGGGGAGTAGCCATATTTTCTTGCATCTTTTGACTGCTGCGCCTGTAACTGCCGCGCCTGATGTTGCCTTAGCTGGCAGTGTCGTTAGCAAAACTATTGTTCTTTGCAACACCATTA
>CAZUFI010000010.1:17465-20113 GCA_964618745.1 uncultured Thermodesulfobacteriota bacterium
TTTGCAACACCATTATTGTTTGCAACCTCCGGGACAAAATCGTATTCCTATCTCAAGGTACTCTTCTTCGATATCTTCAGGAAGGGGCGGAAAGTCGCCGACCTTCTCAACCGCCTTTACCGCAGATTGGTCAAAGAGGGTATTGCCCGAGGCGCGTTCCACCCTCATTGCCAACAGCTTTCCGTCCGGCGCGATCTTTATAGTAACGATGGCCTGAAGCCCGGGTACTGCCTGGCCCGGGAAGATCCACTCCGAGCGTACCATCGAACCTACAGTATTATAATACTCTATAAATGCTATATCGAGTTGATTTATATTGACCGAGCTGGAGCGGCCACCGAACCCTGCCCCAGTGCCATCCGGCCTTCCGGCATCTGCCATATCGCCAGCCAGATCCCCGGAAAACACATCTACGCTTATCCCGCTCTCCAGTATCTCGGCCCTGAGCCCTGCCAGTTCGTCGTCTATATCCGCCTGGCTCTGCGTCTTGCTGGCAATCTCACTGATGCGCTGCTCTATGAGTTCGTCCTCTGCGCGTTCAGTCTCTTTCTGCTCAAGTGCTGCTATAGCCGCGCTTACGGTATCAAGCTCCTTGACCTTAGTAAGGGGCTTGGCCTTTGTTGCGTCGGGTATGATGACCTTGGTCGAGGCCTTTTTGGCCCTGACCTTTGTTGTTTTTTTAATTCTTACCTTTTTTGAGGTAGCGGGCTTTGTGGCCTTTGCGGTGCTCTTGATCGGAGCTGGTCTTTTCAGGGTGCGTTTTTTGGTGGTTCTTTTTTTTGACGAGCCCCTCCCGGCAGGCGGTGAGACGAGTTCTACCGTTGTGTAGATCGGTACGGAGAGGACTCTTGCTGGATCGGTCTTGGCAAAGAAGAGCCCGATAAAGAGTATTATTATATGTATGATGACCGAGGCTGTAATAAACTTCTTTAGCCCGGGTTGTTGTTGGTTGAGTATGCTTTGCACACCAGAACTCCTGCCACCTGACCCTTAAACGGCCTTAGTCGTCACCTGATGGCTTTAACCATCTTGGATGGCTTTAACCATCTCTGATGGTGGTCTGTTATTTTCTGTTACTGCCACCTGTCGGAGTTTCTGTAATCATTGCTATCTTTTTTATCCCTGATGAGCGTATGGTTGCCATCGTAGTGGCTACCTTGCCGTACGGGACAGCCTCGTCAGCTCTCAGGTAGACGGTCTTGTTTTTTCTTCTTTTTACGATAGCGGTGAGATTGCCTCTGAGTTTACTGAGGCTTACCTTTTTTTTGTTGATAAAGACGTTACCTTTTTTATCGACCGATACTATTATGGGTTCGTCTCGACCCTCGACCGAGCCAGCCTCGACCTCAGGCAGATTTACATCAATGCCGGTCTCCATCATAGGGGCCGTAACCATAAAGATCACGAGCAGCACCAGCATTACATCCACAAAGGGTGTTACGTTAATACTGGAGAGCATTCTGTTATCGGCCATTGGTTTTTCCCCTTGGTATCTGCTTTATAAGGCTTAAACTTTCGACGGTGGCTTAGGCCACCGTCGGGGTCTCGGTCGGTTGAGGTTTTATATTATTTTTTAGAGGCGTGCCTGAGCGATTTTTCCAGTATATTGGTCAGGTCCGAGCCAAAGGCCTCCATCTCTTTTGTTATCCTGTCTGTGCGGGAGATGATGTAGTTATAGCCGACGACAGCCGGTATAGCAGCGATAAGGCCAAGGGCTGTGGCTATTAACGCCTCGGAGATACCCGGGGCAACGACCGCCAGATTTGCCGCCCCTTGCGTGCCAATGGCGCGGAAGGTATTCATTATTCCCCAGACCGTACCGAAAAGCCCGATAAATGGCGCGGTGCTGCCGGTAGTGGCCAGAAAGGCCGTTGTCTTCTCCATCGCGGCGCGTTCCATTGTAATAGTCTTTTTTAGTACTCGTTCTATGTAGTCAAGGCCTTCTTCTACTACAGAGCCGTCGTGGCCCGCGCGTAGCTTGTTAATTAGCGGGGCTGCTTCGTCGTGAGCGCCTTTAACGAGTTTGGTCATCGGGGTAGATGGAAACTGGCCTGCTACGTTTAGCATATGCGCAAGGTCTTTTTTCTTCCAGAAGAGATCATAATACGCAGAGCTGTCTTTTTCTATCTTCCTCAGCAGTATTACCTTATAGAGGATAATGGCCCATGAGACGATAGATAAGACGACCAGTAGGATCAAGACCAGCTTGACCATTGGTCCTGCCGCAGCGACCATATCCCAGATTCTTCCGTGCGAGACAATTGCATTCATAATAAAGATAATCTCCTTTTGTCACCAGCGGCCTGTGCCGTCTTAGACAACCTTTGTTCTTATCCTAATGGTTTATAGTCTTTTAACTGTATCTCAATAATTTACATGGTTAATCTTACGAAGTCAATAACAAGTAAGCGTTAGAGCTTCAGAGGGCTTTCAGATTGGGGTTTTTTGTCATATTTGAGGAGCTAAAGACCTTGACAACTCACGGGCTTTGTGACAATCTATAACCGTTTTAGTCTGGGTTGCACCTATTACTATTACAAGGTCTTCACTAAGTCTTGTAACACTTAGGTGGTAAATCTCGCAGATGTGCTGAAGTTATTTCAAAATCAACCGATATATAAGATTGACAGTAGATATTTTAGATTAAG
>CAZUFI010000010.1:20213-21730 GCA_964618745.1 uncultured Thermodesulfobacteriota bacterium
TAGTTTTGAACAAACGTTTTTTAACCTTTATAATCCTGCCAAGCGACTCCTCAAAGTCAAAGAAGGTAAAGGTTTCTCAAAACTTATTCAGGGCAGGCAGTCTGTTTTTTGCCGTCTTCCTGGTGATATGCGCCTATGTCGTAGTAGATTACGGGACTATGAAGCTTCAGGTTCTGGACCACGGCGAGTTACGCAAGGAAAATACCTCACAGAAAATAGAGTTGCAGGCCTTGTCTTCTCGCGTCAATGATGTCGAGACCCGCATGGCAAAGCTCAAGACCTTCGATAAAAAACTCAGAATACTTGCAAATATCGAGACCCCTGTTGAGTCCGTAGATCAGGGACTGACCGGCATGGGCGGACCTGCCCCTGATCAGGCCTTTTTTCTCTCGATTGAAGAGAAGAAAAAGATCTTAATAGATAATATGCGCTCAGATATAAGTTCTCTGGAGGGCGAGACCCGACTTCAGGAGAGGAGCTTTACCGAGCTTCAGGAGCATCTTTTAAGCCAATCCTCGATACTCGCTTCTACCCCTTCTATTATGCCCGCGCGTGGCTGGGTTACATCTACATTTGGCAAGAGGAAAGATCCGTTTACAGGGCGTAAGCATAAACATAAAGGTGTTGATGTCGCCAATCGAATAGGCACACCGATACACGCACCAGCCGATGGTATTATTACCAGGGTCACAAGGCTTCCGCAGTTTGGTAAGATGGTCGAGATAAATCATGGCTACGGCACAAAGACCCGTTACGGGCATCTCTCAAAGATAGATGTAAAGGTCGGACAGAAGATCAAACGTGGTGCGAAGATAGCCGCAATGGGAAATACAGGACGCTCAACAGGACCTCACGTCCATTATGAAATAGTCGTAAACGGCGTACACGTCAATCCTTACAAGTATATAGTCAATTAAGCAGGGCTCTCTGCGTAGGTGGCAAATGGGGTAAGGGGTTTAAAAAAGGACGTAAGCGGCGTATCGGAAAAAACAATCATGACAATAAATTAAGTAGTTGCCTATTATAAACCCTCTCGGTCTATCTCCGATGGGGTTTTTTTGGGTCTTTTGCAGTTGGAATTAAGGGCGGTAATGTGTTAGATTGATGTATTATTTAACTCTTTACACAACAACTAAAATTCAGGTCGGCCAGTGGCATTGCCAGTAGGCTGCGACCTGTGGGAAAAGGTGAAATGTTCGGTTCAGTATTAAAGAAGGTCTTCGGTACTAAGGTAGCTAGGGAGGTAAAGCGATTAACCCCGCTTGTAGATAAGATAAACAGTCTGGAGCCGCAGTTTGAGGCATTAAGTGATAGCGATCTCTTTGCGTTAACTTCAAAATTTAAGGCCCGGCTTGATGGCGGCGAGACCATGGATGATATTCTGCCCGAGGCCTTTGCGGCAGTTCGTGAGTCCTCCAAGCGTAAACTCGGTATGCGCCACTTTGATGTACAGCTTATCGGTGGCATAACCCTGCACGAAGGCAAGATCGCAGAGATGAGGACCGGTGAGGGTAAGA
>CAZUFI010000011.1:0-21694 GCA_964618745.1 uncultured Thermodesulfobacteriota bacterium
GCGCCAAAGAGACCAAAGTTATATATCAGGATAATTATCCAGATAATGCCAAGCACTATAAGTAGATTACGTTTATTCAAGATACTACTTCCTTTTAATCGTCGGTGCGGGTAAGCACCTTTTATATCTCTTATACATGCCCTAAATAAAGTAGACGCTAAGCACGATATCCAGACCCAGCCGCCCTAGTGCTTTCTCACTGCTGTGCATCGTTATACTCTCGACCGTGAGCATACGCTTGCTGGTCTCAATATCATATATAAACTTCTTTATCTGACTGTAACGCCCCTGAACAGGAAAGGAAAAAACATACCTGGAGATATCCGTATCCTTAATGGTATCAGGTTTATAATCGGCTGAACTGATCTTCAGACCATTTTTACGGGCGGCCTTAAAGACCTCGTCCAGGACCTCAGTAAGGTCACTACCACTGACGAGCCTTTCTTTTTTAAAGGCCTCTACCTCTTGGATAGCACGTGCGGAGGCAGCCTGAAGACTCACAGCGCCGGAGCTAGATAACCCCTTATGCTCCAGAGCCCGCAGCTCGCGTGAGCGCAACTCAAGCGTATTTAACTGACGGCTACGCTCCTTCTGCGTGGTCATGCCAAAGCCAATATTAAAGACTATGACAACGCCAGCGACCACGGCAATCAGCAGAGCAACAAGCGTTGTCTTGTCCTTTATCTTATAGCCGAAGATAATCATAGTCCCTTGCCATCCATATAAGATGCCCTTACATTAAAAAACAACTTACTCCTACTGCCCTTCGCGTCCTTTTTATCTTCGTGCTTCAAAAGATATACATCTTTAAAGCGAGGTGCTGCTCCCATGGAATCTACCATCGCCAGTGCATCGTCAAGCCTCCTTGCAACCCCTGTGATACTTACCTCACCGGTTACAAAATCAGGATCAATCGAGACAAGATAGACGCCTTTTGGTACGGCCTTTTCCAGATCGCTCAAAAGCAGACTCCACGAAAATGACTTCTTCTCGATAATGGCATTTATAAAATCGACCTCTCCGCGTACAGTTGCGGCATTAACCTTTAGACTCTTTAAAAGCCACGGCTCTCTGCGCGCAATCTTTGTCTCAAGCTTGTTGACGCTCCCCTTATAAAGCTTCAGCTCACTGGAGGTCTGACTATACTCGTAGATATTATAGGCACTGAGAATAAGGGCCACAACCGCCAGCACCACTGCCCCGACAAAGAGAGCCTTACCAGAGGTAACCTCTTTTTTTCTTATTGCCAGATTTATATTAATCTTATTCAAACTCTACCCGCCCGGTTAAAGACATGCGCCAATAGCTGCAAGTCGTAAAATATTTGAATTACCAGTTGTCGCCTCGCCCCCGGCTGACTCTAAAAAATCTTCTGCCCTGAGAAGCCTTATCTTCACGCCCTCTACCGCTCCTGTTGCCTCCACCTCGTCACGCGAGAACTCCTCGGTAAATAGCAATAATTGCTCATCACCACCTAGTGCCGCAGCATCGCCCCTGCCACCTCCTGAATAAGATACAAAGCTCATACGCAGGTCTCTGGCAAGGCTCTTAAAGTCCCCCTTAATAGACTTAGAACGATAAAAATCAAGGCTACCGCCAGAGAATATCAACAAGGTCATAGTCCCGTTGATTACAATGGCTACAGAAAAATTACCATGAGACGGAGTCTTTTCTTCAGCAAGCATATTGGCAAGATAAAAAGAGGTAAGCCCTATACGCCCGACATCTATACCTCTATCGCCAAGTCCCTCTTCTATCGCACCGACGAGCCTCTGGTCAATGGCCACGACCAGTACCTTTGTCGGGCCTGCGCCGTCAAGGATCTGATAATCAAGGCGTGGCAACTCACCGAGGGCAAATTCTTTCTTGGCCCGAAGCCCTACAATAGCCCGGGCGTCGTCCTCGGATTCAGGGAAATCGCTAAATGTAAAGACACCTACGCTGGCAAAGCGGTCGCTCAAAGAGACAGCTATATCAGTGGTTGCGCCACCTGTGGCGGCACTCAAACCAGCACCTTCCACGGTCTTTACTATCGCCCTTTTAAGCGCATCCGGGTCCTTACGGTCAACAACTCCGGCAAGTTCATTACCGCCGGTCTGATACCACCGACCCCCACGACTCTCTGCGACAACGACCGAGACCAGGTCTCGATCTATTGCTAAGGCCGTTATATTTCCGCCTGAACTCAGCATACCCTACTCCACAAATGTGACTCTGTTGATCTCTTCAAGTGTCGTCTCACCAAGCTTCAATGACTCTAAAGCACTCTGCCTGACCGATATCATTCCGTTCTCTACGGCCTTCTTTCTAAGTACGGTAATGGACTGGCGAGAGGCTATCATATCCCTGATCTCATCGGTAAGATCCAGTATCTCAACGACCGCCTTCCTGCCCCTGTACCCCGTACCATGACAATGCTCGCAGCCCACGCCCCGGTAGAACTTAACATCTTTATACTCGGAGCAATGCAGCTTTGACTCAAGCAGCAACTGCGGATCGGCCTCAACCGCCTCTCGACATTTATTACAGATAAGCCTGATCAGCCTCTGCGCGATAACGCAGTTAAGGCTAGAGACAAAGTTATACGGATCAATATCCATATGGGCGAAACGGCCGATAACATCAAAGACGTTATTGGCATGAACAGTCGTAAAGACCAGATGCCCGGTAAGGGCTGCCTGAATGGCAATCTGCCCGGTCTCTGCATCCCTTATCTCTCCGACCATTATCTTATCAGGGTCGTGCCTCAGGATCGAGCGCAGCCCGGTTGCAAAAGTCAGGTTCTTCTTCTCATTGACCTGGATCTGCACGACACCTTGTAGCTCATACTCGACCGGGTCTTCAATCGTGATTATCTTATCGCGCCCCGTGTGGATCTCGGATAAGGCGGCGTAAAGCGTCGTTGTCTTTCCGCTCCCAGTCGGCCCGGTAACCAGCACCATACCGTAAGGCTCTTTTATCATGCGCCTGAGATGAGTAATATTTTTCTCTGAAAAGCCAAGGCTCTCAAGCCTTAGCTCTTTAAATTCAGCACTGATATATTCTTTATCTAGAATCCTTATAACCGCGTCCTCACCGTTAATCCCCGGCATTATAGAGACGCGAAAATCAATTGCCTTGTCCTTGAACCTGACCTTAAACCTGCCGTCCTGCGGAATCCTGCGCTCGGAGATATCAAGTTCACTCATGACCTTTATCCTGGAGATAATACTTGCCTGATAACGCTTATCAATCGTATCCATCACCTGATAAAGAACGCCATCTATACGATACTTGGCGACAAGCCCCTTGCTCGTCGTCTCAAGATGGATATCACTTGCGCGTTTACTGACGGCATCATAGAGAATAGAATCTACGAGCTTTACCACAGGGCTTGCGCCCTCGGCGATTGAATCTATCGAGAGCGTCTCGTCTACCCTGGCAAGTTCCGAGACCTCACCAAGCTCCAGCACATTAAAGACATCGGCTGCGTCTTTAAGCAGCCCCGTATCCGAGGCATTCCTATTTAAAAAACTCTCGATATCACGGCCGCTGGCAACGGTCAGACTACCTACCTCAACACCGCCCTGCTCAAGCAACCGCTCGATCATATCAGTAGTGAAAAGATCGGAAGGCTTTGAGGTAACGAGAAATCTTTCATCACCACGCACGACCTGGACGATCATATTTCTGCGCAACAGTTCATGAGGGATAACCCCCATGAACTCGTCATCTATCCGTGAATCGTCAAGGGTCGCGACCTCCACCCCATAGAGCTCGGCGAGGGCCTCCATGTACTGAGCGTCACTGACCAGAGAGAGCCTTTTACAGGCATCTCCAAGCCCTATCCCCTCGCCCGTTACAAGCTTGAGCGCGGCTTCTATTCCGCTGCCATCCGCATACCCTTTGCCAATAAGTAACTGGGCTATCTTCTCTGCCTCTGTCATAACATAATCCCTAAATAAAAACCCCATCGGTTAAACTGCTACAGGTGCGCTCCCATCTGAAAGATAGGCAGGTACATAAGCACAACAATTACGGCCACAATCGTACCCATTACGACCATCAAGGCCGGCTCTATAAAGCTTGTAAGTAATTCCACCTTATGGTTTAGATCCTGATCGTGATAATCCGCGATCTCACCGAGTATAATATTAAGGCTCGCCGACCTTTCACCAACGGCAAACATCCTCAGCGTAAGCAGCTCCATAAAGCCCTCGCGCTCCATAGAATCTGCTACCACACCGCCATGCTCGGTATTAGTTATGATACGCTCCAGTTTTTCTTCCAAGACAAGATTCGCAAGGACTCCCTTGCTCATCTTTAACCCCTCCAGAAGAGGCACACCAGAGGCGAGCACCATCCCCAGAGTTCTGGTAAATTTTGCCATTGCGTAGCCGCTGAAGATCGCACCAAGATACGGCATCCGAAGTTTAAAGCCGTCGATCATTAAAGTACCACGCCTGCTCCGTGCAAAGGCCTTGAACCACAAAACAAAGGCAACTATCACAGCAATAATCAAAAGAAAATAAGTCTTGAGCAGATCCGACAAACCAATAAGCAGACGGGTCGGCATCGGCAGTTCCGCACCTGTATCCGTATAAAGACCGGCAAAGGAAGGCACGACATATGTTATGAGAAAGATCACAACGCCGATACTCGCAACTGCCAGGACAACAGGGTATATCGCAGCCGAGGTTATCTTTTTTCTAATGGCATCTACCCTTTTTTGATATTCAATATGCCCTCTAATTGAAGGCACCAGATCCCCTGTCTTCTCACCGGCGGCGATGGCTGCAACATACAACTTGGAAAAGACAGCCGGTGAAGCACCCATGGCGACCGAGAGCGAACTGCCCTCCTTGACACGCTTAAGCACATCACGCAGGGCCTTGCCCAGAGCCACCCCGCTGGAGCTCTGCACCAGAGTCTCCAGAGACTCGACAACCGGCAACCCGGCGCGCAAGAGCGTCGCAAAACCCTGATTAAAGATAAGCAGTTCTTCACTCTTAACCTTTGGCGCACCAAAAGAAAGCGGCTTGGAAAGAAACTCTTTGGCCATCCCCTTAAGCCTGATATCTATCGGGTAAAGCCCTTCTTTCTCAAGAGCTGCCTCTACCTCACCGCGCGACTGCGCCATGATCTCTTTATAGAGAATCTTGCCTTCCAGAGTTCCAGCTTTTATCTTATATACAGCCATCTGCAATCCTTAATCGCCAGTACTGTCCTGACTCACCAAGTTAGCGGCCATTGGAGGTTGGTACTTAAACTCCCAGCCGCTGTAAGTTGCTTTATTCTCGAAACCAATCAGCTCGGAAGGGAAGTTCCCCTTCTTAATGGTATTCTTCAGGCTCCGGCTCTTGACCCCGTTAACGCCACCACCCGGGACCTCAATAACGACCCAGTCGGCCTTACCTGTAAACGGGTCTTCATATACACGGCGCAGATACCGCTTGGTGCCGGGGTATCTGGAGTCCTTGGTCAGGTCTTCCAGAGTCTTCGGATAAGACTTTGCCCCGGGGCTCGACTGATAGTAATCACCGATGGCCCGCACAAACTCCGTGCCTCTAAAGATCAACTCAGCCTCTTTTTCACGCTGCGCCGCCTTGCTCCAGACCTGGCCCGTAACAGAGGCAGCCAACCCCATCAAGACTATAATAAATAATAAAGAAAGGTAGGTAAAACCCTGCTCCGCCCTAACCCCTCTTTTAATGGCTGAGTACATCTCACCCTCACCACTGCGAATAAGCCACGCCGCTTCTGCTGGCCTTCTCGCTCCCGCTTACGACATCAAAGATACCTGAGCCGTCCTCAGACAATATCTCCACCCAGCTCTCATCACTCCCTGTCATAGGATCTACCGGGACAATCCGTATATACTGCTTATCAACGAGTTCATCAAGACTATCAGGGTAGGCCTCATGGTCGCCGTAGAAGTTATCAATTGCTTCTCGCATATGATAAAGATCCTTCCTAAGGGTTGCTTCACGAGCCCTGACAACTGATTTATTATAGGTAGGAATAGCAATGCTAGCCAGTATGCCCATCAGCGACATTACTATTAATAGCTCTACCAGGGTAAAACCCCTTACCCCCCTCCTACCACTTATTATATTGCGTACCATTGATGGCAACCCCTTCACTCTTTGAATATATATCAAAGACGTCCTCACCCTCAGTCGGGCTATCCGCGTCACTCTCGTAACTTCTCAGCCCCCAGACCTCGGATGTATCAACAAATTCATCCCTATTCATCGGATCTCTGGGGATACGCCTCAAGAACTTAAGCTTACGCCCCGACTCTACCGAGCTTGCATCATCAACACCCTCTACAAGGAGCTCCAGAGTCGCAGGGTAGCCGGACTCACCGACTGTCTTTTTAATCTTTCCCTCGTCCCAAGCCTTTTTATAGCTATCCAAGGCCACGCGAATCACACGCAGATTTCTCTTTAACTCCAGCTCATTGCCACGCTTGACAGAGAGCCTGGAGACGGGCACAATCGAGGCCGCAAGAATGGCTATAATCGATATTGTTATAAGAAGTTCTATGAGTGTAAGGCCTTTTTCATCCATGACTTTAAAACACCTCGTCCCTACCTTCAGTTGGTCTATGGTTCAGGCAACTGAGGGATAGGTGGCATATCATGCGGCATAAACGGCGGTGGCAGCTCACTCTCATTGACGGGCGCGACAGGTTTATTTCGCAGACTATCCATCGGTGAGAACTGCCCTACGCCGGATCTGGACGACGAAGGGGCGTCCTTAGGGCCAGACATAAAAGATGTCTTAGAAGAGTCCGGCATCTCTAGCCTTCTGATTATATGCGGCGTGATCGAGAGCAGAATCTCTGTCTTGACGGTACTGCTATCGGAGTTCGCGAAGATACGTCCGATAACAGGGATCTCTCCCAATAAAGGAACTTTTGCAACGGTAGAACGCTCCTCGTCGCTTATAAGCCCTCCGATTATCTGGGTCTCTCCGTCATGCAGCCTCAGGTATGTCTCGGTCTTACGTGTCCCTATCTCATAGACGACACTACCGTTTGTCGTTACCGTCTTTGTACCAAGCGAGCTTACCTCAAGAGAGAGCTTCAGATCAATCTCGTCATCAGGCCTTATTACAGGTTCGACCGTGAGCTGAAGCCCTACGTCTTCATATTGAATATTCTCGGTAGAGACCCCTTGATTAACCGTAGTCGTTATTATAGGAATCCTATCGCCGACATGGATCTTTGCTTTACTGTTGTTTTTAACGCGAATCCGTGGGTTGGATAAGATATCTGCGTCCAGGTCTTCCCGCTTAATATTAATCGTTGCAGAGGGCAGACCTATAAGCAAATCCGAGCTCGACAATTTATTAAGTGCACCAAGGGCTATTGTGCCGCTACTGACAGGCACTGCTGCTGTTGCTGAATCAGGGGCGAAGTCAAGACCAAGATTAGCAGTCTTGTTTCTCTTTATTTCTATAATGCTTACGTCCAGCATTACCTCTGCGTCGGCCAGATCAGTTGCATCCAGCACCCTCTGCGCCAGAGTTATCGTCTCGGGTCTGGCGCGTACAACAATAGCATTGAGTTTTTCAATAACCGAGACATCCGTTACCTTGAGCATTGATTTAAGCATACCCACGGCCTTTTTTGCATCGCTATGGGTCAGATAAAAGACCTTTATCATCATCTCCTCATATTGCGCGCGTTTTCTGCGCGTCGAGGGATAGATTATCATCGTATTCTCGGCAACTACCTTCTTAGAGAGATTATTTGTAATCAAGATCAGATCAAGGGCGCGTTCAAAGGTAGCATCTGTCAGGAAGATAGTCGTCCTTGAATCCTTGACATTTGAGTCAAAGACAAAGTTAATACCAGAGAGTCTGGAAAGAACCTGAAAGACCTTCTTGACTCCAGCCCCCTTAAACTCCATTGAGATCGGGGCCGTAGATTTAAGGCTCAATTCAAAACCACCCATCAAGATCCTGCGTTTTCTAATAAGTTTTTTCAGCTCGGCAGCGGCCAGTTCATTTTCACTGTCCAGATCAACCGCCCTCTGGAAGGCCCCCTTGGCACGTTTATAGTTAGAGGCCTGCAAAAAATTCTGACCTTTCTGATAATAAAAGAGCGAGTCCATTATCTTTCTGGTCTTTCTTATAGAAGAACTAGCCTTGGTAAAGGTAGAGTCAAGGATTAAAGTCCTCTGAAACTCAACAAGAGCTGCTCTGTAATCACCGCTCTCCAGAGATGCCTTTCCTCTTTTGTAATGCATCAAGACGGCCTTTTCCTTTGCCATCTCATACCTTAGCTTATACTCCATCTTTCCGGGGTATTTACTATGAAGCCCCTGATATTCATGGACGGCCTCGTCCCACCGCCCGGCCGAGATATACTCATCTCCTCGTTGCTGGCTATATATAGACGAACACCCCACCATAACAAATAAGGATATCAAGAGTATAAATAAAGATAAAGGTCTCGTATGAAAACGACAGTTTTTCAAAGCAAGTTTATCCATAGTTGGTAATCAGATATAAGTAATCATCCCCCATGTTATTTTTATCGGCGAAAAACTCATAAAACATAATACCTTACGAAGAATTATATAACCGGATTATTATATTTTCCACCTAAAAAACCTAATTACCGATATAAAATGGAGAACAAGCCGTGCAATAAGAAAAAAGGCAAATAAAAAGGGCCGAAAAATCAAGGTTTCGGCCCTTTGCAGTAAAACATATCGATCTGTAACTTACCTGAAAACCTGTGCTACCTGCCGCGACCTCTGCTGTGAGGCACCAGAACCTCAATAGAGCCTGTAACAATATTACCTACATTATCCAGACCGGTAAAGTTTATCGTATACAACCTGCCGTCGCGGTCTCTACTATCTCTCATCGCCATAAGATCTACGGACATGGTAAATGCCCCGCCTGTTGTTGCCACAGCACCTGTGGTATTTATCTCAGCGTACTCGTCAACTACAGCAAAGGTCAGTGAGTTTACTCCGCTGAGTGCGTCATTTATAGAGCCTGTGATCGTTACTCTTTTAAGTCTCCTATTTGGCGGCCAGAGCTGGGAGGGACTTGCGCCATTCAAGACAAGCACCGGAGGCGAAAGATCAACTGTAAAGGTTCGCTCGGCAGGAGTCGGGTCTTCGTTGCCCGCAGAGTCTTTGGCTTTAACAAGGAAGGTATACTCGCCGCTGCCAATAGGAGAGGGCGAGAGCGTCGCCGTGGTATCCATATCAAAGGCCGACCACGTGCCGCCGTCAAAGGAATATGAGTACTCAAGCGAAGATTCTCCTGCCGTATCGTCCGTGCCGGAGTAGGCAAAGGTAAATGTAGTGGCACCGGTATACCCCTCGGGTGCCGACGTTATAGTAGTCTCCGGCGGGGTTATGTCCTGAACAACCGGCTCGCCTATCTCGCCGGTAGCCTCTATCACGAACTCACGGGGGGATGTCAAGGTGTTGGTGTACGAGTAAGAACTCGCCGTCCTCATATCAATTATATCACCTGAGACGGTATCCATAATATAGAGATCAAGGCCCTCTGGAGCGTCTACCTCCCAGCTAACTACATGCTCTCTGTTCCTGTAACGGGACTGTACCTTCCAGCTCCACTCCTTGGGCAGGTTTGTATCCTTGATATCGGTCCAGAAGAACGGGGTATCTTCTCCCCACTCAGGGTGATGAAAATATGACATCAAGTACCCCGACAATATGGCCCTACCCTCATAACCATTCTCAAAACCATCGGTCGCATCGGTAGCCGCACCCACGATAGCCGCACTCGTATCCTCCATATCAGGGACATCAACGGTTATCTTTGCCTTCCATACCATCTCACTATAGGCGGGCAGACTGAGAACGCAGACCAGTATAAAGCTCGCCACGACGGTTGAGCAGAGCATAACAGGTCTTCTGAATTTATTTAATATCACGTTCATAATCATTACCACACCTTATGGTTTCGGTACTGCCATTATATACGTATCGCTGCTCTGAAGCAGGTATACCCATTGTCCCCACCATGGTCTGAGCTTGGCCACGCACTCGATAGAGCTACAGGTCTCGGTTGTAAAGGTCGTTGCATTACCATAGTAAGCAACAGTACTATCCATCCAACCGGCGGTAACCGCCTCGACAAATGTCATAACCGTACCGCCGCTGCATCCGCCAGAGGTCGTAAAGGTAGAGTTCTGGCAGACCTTGATAGTGCTGAAGTCAACGTTCTTGGTATACGGGTTACCTACTAGATTACGCCCCTGTACCATATCTACCTTTGCCCAGCTATCGGTATTCTCACTGACGACCGGCGTGCCACCCGAGTCCTGCTCATCAATAACACTGAAGTTAGCACTGTATACATACATGTAATAACCGCTACCGTTGCTAAACGCTGATGTTATAAACGAAGAGGAACTAAGCCTTGTCCACCTTCCTCTGAAGCGATTGCCCCAGTCGAGGCCAAGCGGCGTCCATTTGAAGATATAGACATACGGCACGTCATCTCCAAGCAGATTCTGCAAGGTCGCCGACATCCCGGTTGAGGCATCAAAAGGCAGCGACATGTAGTTATATCCGTATTTAAGAGCGGTATGCACACTAACCTCATTGGATATTACCGATGGGTTATCCAGGTCATCCTTGCTCTTTATAACATTAAAGTAAGACGTATTCGGCAAGAGCTTTACGTTCTCCTTGTTCTTACCAAAAAAGTGCGTCTCGGTAGATCCAGCGGTCTGCGGAGCTGGCTCGCCATCGACCTGATCAAGGTTACCCCAGTCTATATCCAGATAAGTTTTCATCTCAGAAACAAAGTCCTGTGCATCAGTATAGCGAAGGTCATAGGTCGATGCCGTCCCTGTACCATCGTCATCACCCGGGGCCGTCCAGCTAAGTTTTATGCCACGCGTATAGACCGCTACGCTTGAAAGATCGACTATCTTCGCCGGAGACGTAGTGTCTCTGCTCAAGGTCACCGTCGCGGCCACGCTTGTCGCGTAATTGGGAACCTCGTCATAGGCGCAAGCAATATAGTAATATGTCGTTGCGTCAATCAGACCCGTATCAACAAAGGTAGCACCAGTGCTATTATAGGCCGTCGTTGCCGTACCGTCGGTGCAACTGCTCGGATAAGTACCCGTCTTTCTGAGCACCTTGGTCCCGGCGAAGTCCGTCTCTACCGGGTTTACCCAGTTAAAGGTCACATCCGTGTCGCCCGGTGTCGGCGTAAAGCCGGTAATACTCGACGGCGCGAGCGTATCGGTAGGAGTCGCGTTATCGGTTACCCCCGACGCGTAGTTATAAGAGTAATCGTAAGAACAGATCCTGTATGAGTAGACAGCGCCGTCGGTAAGGCTCGTATCCGTATAGGCGGCCAAAGAACCGTCGTATACAGCACTTCCCGTACAATCGGACGGAGCCGAACCGCCTGTTGCCCTTACAATTTTGACTGCCGCAAAGTCCGTATCAGACGGATTTGTCCATGAAAGAGAAAGCTGGTTGCCAAGGCCGAGATTACTGACTGTGAAGCTCGTCACATCGGCAGGGGCAGATACGTCCGCAAAAGGAATCGCCGTGCCGGTAACGCCTGTCGGGTAGTTAGGTGCCTCGTCATACGGGCAGGCCCTGTAGTAATAGGTAGTACCGTTGACAAGAGAGGTATCATTATACGAAGTACCTGCGCCGTCATATACGGTCGTTGCTGTGCCGTCGGTGCAACTGCTCGGATAAGTGCCGGTCTTCCTGAGTACCTTCGTGGCTACGTAATCAGTCTCAGTCGGATTTACCCAACTCAGTGAGGCCTGAGTATTCGCGGCCACAACCGTAAAGGAGGTTACGTCGAGCGGGGCCTGCGTATCAGCCGCCGTTGCGCTTCCTATAAGCCCGGAAGCATAGCTACTGCCATTATCAAAGGCACAGATCCTATACGAATACTGAGTGCCGTTGGTCAGGCCCGTATCACTAAAAGCCGTTCCTAATCCAGTATATATTGCCGTACCTGTACAATCCACGGGTGCGGTAGTGCCTGTGGCCTTTACTATCTTTACACCGGCAAAATCAAGATCAGTCGGATTTGTCCATGAAAGGTCTATCCGATTGCCATCAGGGTAGGCTGTAACACCAAAGCCGGTAACATTGTAATATGCATCCGATGGTACCTCCCATGCAAAGGCAGAGACCTCACGGGTATAGACCGATATATTCTGATCATAGAGATAATTGGTCGGAGTACTCCAGTCACTGCCGTCCCAGAGGAAGGCGCGCCCATCCGAAGGCGTGGCCGCATCCTGGCCCAGCAACATAATATGGGACGATGTGTTTCGTTTATCGGCAAAGAGATCAAGGTAACCCATACTGGCTGTCCAATCCCCTACCATCGTCGTAGAGTTCATATCCGATGTAGACCAGCCCACTCCGCCGGTCGTATAGGTCATATAGCTTATATTATTGCTGACGGTACCGACATTGTTCCAGGCAAAGAGGGCGCGCCCGCCCGTGCCCTCCCACGCAACAGCTACGGTAACCCACCCCAGAGTGCCCAACTGACTGCCGGCGACAGGGGCTCCGGCCTCCCAGGCAGAGCCCGTCCAGACTCGTGCGTCGACTTTGGCATCAGAGTTAGTGCCTACGATAACAGCTAAATAATCGGAAGAACTATCGCCGTCCAGTGCTACATGCGATGGAGATCCGGTAACGCCGTCAAGGTCAAAGGCCTCTGCGTCATCGGTCCATGTTGTGCCGTCAAATGTGGCATAGGAAAGCGCCTTGCTGGCATCGCCAAAGGCTACCATGGCATCGCCAGATATCCCCTCCCAACCGCCTACGGCAACATCGAATTGCCAGAAGAATATCAAATTACGATTAACCGTAATGGTCTTACCATTTACAAAACTTGTGCCGTTCCATATATATGCGTAAACCTCCTTGCCAGGGTCCAACATAACAAGCAATATCTCATCCGAGCCCTTCTTTTGGTAAAGGTTCACCCTTGCTATAAAAAGATCCGCAGAATCCGCAAGCGAAGAGTAATCCAGGAACTGTTCACTGGACCAGGTGCTTCCGTCGTAAGTACGATAAGCAATCGTTTGATTTAATGTTTCGGTGTTTTCATAGACTACTAGGGCATCTCCTGAGTTATGCTCATAGGCCACATTAAAGTAATTCCTGTAGCTGCCGAATACATCCTCCGTAGAGCTCCACTCCGAGCTCCAGCTCGAACCATCATACCTCTGCACATGCATGGGTTGGTCAGCATGGGTCGAGACCATAATATACTCGTCTCTGGTCGGTGCCTCGACTACATTTGAGTAATATGTAAGAGCCGTGTAAGTATTGGCAGAGGCCTCTGCCGAGAGCCCTCCAGCATTGGTAAAGCTCCTGTACTTTACAACACCATCGGTCTCATCACCGTAGACGAGCATACCGTCCCCGGCACAGGCCGATGTCGCCTGAGACACTATATTTGATATTGGCGCAGCGTTCAGATACTCGTCCAAAGCCTTTATGGCAAAGAAGTATTCAGTGCCGCAGTTAAGGGCTGTAACGGTCATGCTCTCCGAAGAGCCCGCAACACTCGGGCTAGGCTCGCCGGTCGCAGCCGAGGCTGCGCCCCAGTTCCCCTCTGTTATCGTCGAGGTAGAGTATCTAACGTCGTATGATGTAGCGGTGCCTGAAGACCCGTCGTCTCCGGGTGCCGTCCAGGTAAGAGCCATGGTTTTAACGGTTGAGCCAGCCGTCGCCATATCAACGACCGCGGACGGTGCCGTAAAGTCCGGATTTGGCGTAGCACTAGAAGCAACGCCTGTAGGATAGTTCGGAACACCATCATACGGGCAGGCCAGATAATAATATGTCGTACCATTTATAACGGTCGCATCATCATGCGAGGTACCGGTGCTGTCATAGACCGTAGTTGCCGTGCCATCGGTACAGCTGCTCGGACTACTGCCGGCCTTTCTCAGCACCTTCGTTGCCACGTAGTCCGAATCGGTCGGGTTTGTCCAGCTCAGCGCAACCTGAGTGTTCCCGGGCACTACCAAGAAGCCCGTTACATCCGCTGGTGCCAGCGTATCTCCGGGCGTAGCAGATCCGGTAACTCCGACAGAGGCAAGAGTACTTGTACTATATGCGCAGGTCCTGTAAGAATACTGCGTACCGTTTACAACATCGCTATCCTCATAGCTCGTGTTCGTACCGATATAGACATTAGTGCCGCTTGCACAGTTGGCAGGGGCCGTCCCGCCTGTAACACGCATCACCTTTACATAAGCAAAGTCGGCATCAACAGGGTTTGTCCATGAGAGGTCAATTCGATCACCCTGATTAAAGGCTGTTACGGCAAAACCTGAGGCATCGGTAAATGGCGTGATATTGTAATCCCAGTCAAATGCTATGGACTCGGAGTAATTGGTAGTAGAACCAGCAGTAAAGACCGTATTGGCCGGAGTGCTCCATGTGCCGTCGGTCCAAACAAGAGCCTTTGCATCCGACCAGCTATCAAGCCCCACCAGCATTATCTGGTTTGCGTAGGACGCCCTGTTCGTAAATAGCTCAACATAGTAGACAGTGCCGCTCCAGGCCCCGGTGCTCGGTGCGGCCGTCATATTGGATAAAGACCAGCCGCTGCCGGTCGTATATGTAATATAGTCGATATTATTGTTTGTCTGTGAGCCGTTGCCCCAGACAAAGAGTGCTTTACCGCCCTGGCCGAGCCACGCAACCGAGACAGAAGGCAGGCCGCCGGATTTGGTCCCGTATGAAGGTGGGCTGGCCTCCCAGGCCGAGCCTGTCCACATGCGGACATCCACCCTGTTCGAGGTACTACCGTCTATAACTGCTATATAATCCGAGGTCGGATCCGCCGCAAGGTCTATATGCTCAACAGCATTAAAGCTGCCACTTATATCATAAGCCTGCGCATCGGTGCTCCAGGTTGAGCCGTTATAGGTCGAGTAAGAGACCGCTGACGAAGAGTCACCAAAGGCGATAAATGCCTCACCCGACAATGACTCCCATGCTCCGCCTATAACTTCATCTATATTTGAAGCCGTGTTACGGTTTATCGTTATCGTCTTTCCGTTAATAAAACCCGTACCGTTCCATATATACGCATAGACCTCTCTTGCGCTGTCCATCATTACAAGCAGTATCTCGTTGGAGCCCTTCTTTGCATACATCTTGAGCCTTGTTATTGCCGAATTGGCCGAACCGGCAAGCCCTGAGTAATCCAGCAACTGCTCGCCCGACCATGTACTGCCGTCGTAAGTACGGAAAGCAACTGTCTTGTTGGAGCCGTTGACCTGTTCATATACCACCAGAGCATCGCCGGATTGCTGCTCATACTCCACGTCAAAGTAATTTCTATTACTGCCACTAACGGATACGCCCGAGTTCCACTCGGTACTCCAGCTTGAACCGTCATACCTCTGAACATATATATAGTTACTTGCATGGATAGTAGCAATCATATACTCGTCTCTGGTCGGTGCCTCTCTAATAACCGAGAGCCTCAAAGTGCCTGAGTTGTTATTGGCCGAAGCCTCTGACGCAAAGCCCGTAAGCGGCGCGTAAGTTCTGACCTTCGGAACCGAGCTGGTGACGCTAACGCCGTAGACGGCCATGCCGCTGTCCTGCTGCGCGTCACACGCAGTGGTCGTAACCACTAGAACATTACTCAGGGGCGAGGTATTCGGCATCTCATCAACGGCCTTCATAGCAATAGAGTAGGCCGTTCCACATATAAGGCCCGTAAGCTCTATGCTCTCGCCAGTACCCGCTACATTCGGCACGGGCTCGCCGGTCATCTGTGTGGAACTTGCCCACGTAGTGCTTGAAATCCCTAAAGTATCGCTGTACCTAATATCATAACCAGAGGCCGTGCCCGTAGCATCGTCGTCGCCCGGCGCCGTGAATGTAAGATTTACAGTAGTAACGGTATAAGTCGATATCGCAAGATCATCTATCCTCTCAGGAGCGGTAACATCGGTGCCGTCCGGCGTAGCCGTTGCTGTTACCCCTAACGGGTAGTTGGGTGTCGCATCATGCGGACAGGCCATGTAGTAATAAGGAACGCCGTTCGTCAACCCTGTATCGACAAACGTAAGGGCCGTGCCATCATAGACCGTCGTTGCCGTACCGTCGGTACATGAGCTCGGATATCCGCTGGTCTTTTGCAGGATCTTTGTCCCGGTAAAATCGCTGTCGCTCGGATTAGTCCAGGTAAGGGTTACCTGTGTATCCCCCAGGACTGCCGCAAACGAGCCGACATTCGCCGGTGCGGCAGTATCGGTCGAAGTACCACTTCCGGTAACACCTGTCGAGGTATTATCGGAAAGATCGTATGTGCATAACCTATATGAATACTGCTGGCTATCGGTAACAGGAGTGTCATTATACGCCTCACTTGAACCAAGATATATTGCACCTGAACCCAGACAATCAGCCGGTGGTGTCGCACCCTCGGCGCGGAAGATCTTTACCCCTGTAAAGTCCACGTCGCCCGGGTTGGTCCAGCTAAGGTTAAGCTGACCTCCGCTCGCAGGGTTGTTTACGGTAAAGCCCGTTGCCTCACCAGGGGGTGTAATATCCAGATTAGGGTTCTCGGTAGCCGTCGCCCCTGACGGATAAAGAGGTACCTCATCGTAAGGGCAAGCCCTGTAATAATAAGTTGTCCCATTGACCAGACCCGTATCGGTATATGAAATACCAGCACCGTTATAGGCCGTGGTTGCCGTGCCGTCGGTGCATGAACTCGGGTATCCGCCGGTCTTTCTAAGTATTCTGGTGGCGACGTAATCGCCATCGGTCGGATTTGTCCATGAAAGAAGTACCTTCGTTGAGGCGGCCACAGCCGTAAAACCCGTAACATTAGCCGGGGGCGTCGTATCCGCAGGCGTACCGCTTCCGGTAAGCCCTGATGCGTAATTACCGCCGCTATCATAAGCACAAAGCCTGTATGAATACTGCGTGCCATCGGTTAAAAGCGTATTGCTGAAGCCAGTTGCCGCTCCGTCGTAAACCGCCGTACCCGTGCAATCGGCAGGTGCCGTTGCCCCTACAGCCCTTACTATCTTTACGCCGGCAAAGTCAGGGTCAACCGGATTTGTCCATGAAAGATCAAGACGGCTGCCCTCTGCATTCGCTACTACACCAGCACCTGTTATGTTGGCAGGTGCCGAGGTAAGGATATCCCAGGCAAAGGCGGCCGTCTCGGTGTAGTTATTCGAGGTATTCGTATCATAGAGATAATTATTAGGAGTGATCCAGGAAGTACCATTCCAGAGGATAGCACGCCCTTCACTCCCTCCGTCTACGCCCACCATCATAATGTTGGATGAAAATGTATTCGAATCGGCATAGAGTTCAAGATAGTTTACATAGCTTCCCCAGTCCCCTGTCATATTGGTGGTATTCATATTCGTAGTTGACCAGCCGGTTCCGCCTGTCGTATACGTCATATAGCTTACATTATTGCTGGTGGTCGATGCGTTGGTCCAGGCAAAGAGGGCCTTACCCCCTGTCCTTTCCCATGCAACCGATACCCCGGCCAAGCCTGCAGTTCCTTTATTACCTGGCGTCGGCGGGCTTGCCTCCCAGGCAGAGCCCGTCCAGATTCTTGCTTCAGCGGTATTGGCGGAGGTAACGCTTGCTATTAAAGCTATATTATCGGATGTTCTATCGCCATCCATATCCACATGAGGTGCGAAGTTGGATGAGCCATTCAGGTCAAATGCCACCATCGTCGAGCTCCACGCAGAACCGTCATAGGTAGCGTAGGAGATCCCGCCGCCGTTATTACCGTATGCCACCATCGCCTCACCGGAGCTTCCCTCCCATGCGCCCGATATTACGTCATTGGTGGAAGACCCCGTACCGCCTGAGTAAGCTATCGTCTTACCGTTGACGAACTCGGTACCGTTCCATATAAAACCGTATACCCTTGCCCCACTATCCATCATAACAAGAAGCACCTCGTCGGAGTACTTCTTGGAAATAAGGTGAACCCTGGTTATAACAGCGGTCGAGGCTCCGGGGAGCGTTAAATAACCAAGTACCTGCTCAGCGGACCAGCTGCTGCCGTCAAAGGTACGGTAAGCTATCGAGGCATTGGCAGATGCGTCCTGTTCATATACTACTAAAGCATCTCCCGAGTTCTGCTCATAGGCGACATTAAAGAAATTCCTGCTACTGCCGCTTATGGATACCCCTGAGTTCCACTCGGAACTCCAGTTTGAACCGTCGTATCTCTGTACGTACATGGGCTGGCTATCATAGGTAGAGACCAGCATGTACTCGTCTCTGGTCGGTGCCTCGACTACATTTACATAAGTCGTCGCACCTGCGTAGGCATTTGTCGCCGCCTCTGCGGCAAAGCCGCTGCCATCGGTATAGGCCCTGTGCTTCACAGTACCGGCGCTGCTGTCGCCATAAGTGAGCATGCCGCCAAGCGAACAGCTAAAGGTGTTCGTAGACGGTATATTCGAGATCAAAGAAGTATTTGAAGCCTCATCCATTGTCTTTACGGCAAAGTAATACTGGGTATCGCAGGTAAGACCTGTAACGGTCATATTCTCGGCACTCGTCGCAACGCTCGGAGCAGGCTCGCCTGTCGCCTGCGTTGCGCCCGACCAGTTGCCCTCTGTTATGGTCGAGGTAGAATATCTTACGTCGTATGAAGTCGCAGTGCCTGTCCCCCCGTCATCACCCGGAGCCGTCCAGTCAAGGTCAAGGGAGGTATTGGTCGCCCCCAAAGAGGCAACGAGATCAGCTATAGCTGCAGGTGCGGTAACATCCACAAAAGGCGTGCCGTTTATTGTAACGCCCGAGGGATAGTTAATGGCAGTATCATAGGCGCAGACCCTGTAATAATATGTCGTGCCGTTGACCAGCCCGGTATCGGGGTGCGAGGTGCCTGTGCTGTTATATACCGTCGTTGCAGTACCGTCGGTACAGCTGCTCGGATAACCGCCGGTCTTTCTCAAGACCCTTGTCCCCGCGTAATCGGCATCGAGCGGATTTGTCCACGAAAGGTCTATCTGCGTATCAAGCTCATTAACGGCCAGCCCGGTGACATTAGAAGGAGGCACCGTATCGGTCGGAGTACCGCTGTCGGTAACGCCGGATGCGTAGTTAGGCTCTGCGTCGTAAGAGCAGATCCTGTATGAATACTGAGTTCCGTTGACAAGGCCCGTATTATTATAACTTGTCGCCGAGCCGTCATAGACCGCCGTACCGGTACAATCGGACGGCGCCGTGCCGCCCGTTGCACGCACTATCTTAACGCCCGTAAAATCAATATCGCTCGGATTTGTCCAGGTAAGGTTAAGCTGGCCGCTGGTGGCGGCATCCGTCACTGAAAAACCGGTAACATTGGCAGGCGGGGTCAGGTCAGGAGTAAAATACTCGTAAGCCCCCCTGTCGTAATCAAAGCTACCGTCGCCGACACCTGATATATCCTCGGGACGCGCGGTGCCGAGGATATCATCGGACGGAGCATTCGTCTGGTTACCCATATCCAGATCAGGGCTGATCGTCGATCCGCAGCCCGCGGCAGGGTTGCCTGTGCCGTAACAAAGACGGTAATCACCGGCAGTAGTTGCCGCTCCAGAGCTTGCCTGCTGAAGATCGACAAACCGGGCGTTTGTACCTATATTGTTGTTCGTAGAGGTGCCAATTGTACTACGTACATTATGGTTAGAGCCGTTGCCGGCTGTATTGCCGTATATAATAGAGTTAACTATCGTCTCGATACCGTTTGCAGAGATACCTCCTCCGTCAAATGCGTAGTTGCCGGCTATAGTGGAGTTATACATATAGAGCGTACCGGAATTATAGATACCGCCGCCGTAACGCCAACTGGTCGTATGTTGTCTGTTACCTGTTATAACTGTGTTGGTTATTGTGTTCGTCGTGCCACTGCCGGCAAAAATACCGCCACCGTAGCCCCTGACGCTATTTCCCTGTATAAAGCTCTTTGAGATAGTAAGACTAGCACCTGAGGTTGAAGAGTAAATACCGCCGCCATAGCCGGTAGTCGCATTGTTGTTGTTTATGGAAGCACCTATAATAACCGTATCAACGCCGTCGATAGAATAAATACCGCCGCCACCGCGCGCAGAGTTGCCGCTTATGCTTCCGCCGGTAATATTCAAGGTTATGTTCGTGCCATTTACATAGATACCACCGCCGTCGTAGCTTGACGTATTACTAACGGTATTGTTATCGACGGTCACATTCGTAAGGGTGATCGTAGCGGTAGACGAGGTATCCATATACAGACCGCCGCCACTGCCGCTGGCTGCCGTATTATCGTCAATCGAGGTGTTTGTTAAAGTATAGACTCCGGTCGCGCTTGTCCAGTATATAGCACCGCCGTGAGATGTCGAGTCGTTGTTATCGATAATCGCATCGGTTATAGAAAAACCATTGGAGAGCCATGTATAGATAGCACCGCCGACACGGCCGGAGTTACCGGTGATAGTTGTAGATCCGGTAATAGTAAAAGAATCGCCTGACCCCCTGGTATAGATAGCACCACCGTCCAGCGTAGAGGAATTGTTGCTGATGCTGCCGCCGGTGAAGGTCATAACCGAACCGCTTCTAAGGTAAATACCGGCTCCGTTTTGAGTCGCTGTATTATTCTCTACGGTTATATTTGTAAGAGTAACATTGGGCACGTCATTAAGAGCAATACCACTACCGTTCGTCCCGCTGCCATAGATAAAAGAACTATTGCTGATAGTTATCTGCCCTGTCGTGCTTGCTGCGTTAAAGTTAGCCCCGTAAGTTTCATTGACATTCTTGGTAGTGGCATCGCCAACGGTCATCCCCGACATGGTAACGCCGCTTGTACCGCCTGTTACCTGTATGCCAGCACCCTGAACATAAGTGGTCGGCGTATTGCCCTTGACTACACAGTCCTGGATCGTCGGCGTGGCATTACTGCCGATATAGATGCCGCGAGCGGAACTACCCGAGTTAGCCGAGTTGTTAATGGTAAATCCCTTGAGGAGAGAACTGGAGTTAATAACCGAAGAATTAAACTGTACAACAGGACTATTGCTGCCGCTGCCGGTAAGAAAGGTATCTGCCGCGCTGCCTGTAGACTGGACGGTAAGGTTCTTGACAAAATAAATAAACTCAGAGTAGGTACCCGGAGAGACGTTAATGGTGTCGCCTTCGGAGGCGGCATTCATCATGGCTATAATGGATGTATTGTCACAGCCGCTTGCGCAGACCGTGTAGGTGGCGGCATAAGCCCTGGTTGGAACAAAAGAAAGCAAAACAAAAGTAAGTGCCAAGACAACCGCTGCCTTGACGCTACCCGAAAGTCCTGCTCTATTATTTTCTTTACCTGATGACATTTTCATAACCCGCTGAACTTACCTTAATGTTGTAAAAACCAGCTTGCCGTAAGACCCTCTGGCCTCGCCTGCTCTAAACATAAAAAAACACCACACGAATAGGAACAACTTTCATTCGTCCCACCCCTGGGCGTCGTCACCCTGTAGATAATTATTTATAATATTGAAGATAAAACTCTATTTACATATACATTATACAGTAAAAAAGCCTAACCAGTCAACCGTTTCATGTACTTAAAATGTAATACCATAGTTGCATTTAATGGTTAAAATCAGGTATTTACGACTATTCTGAGGTTTCGTCCTGCCTTTGACGAAGTTGCTCGCGCTGAATGGCAAAAACATAACCTATAAGCT
>CAZUFI010000012.1:0-1816 GCA_964618745.1 uncultured Thermodesulfobacteriota bacterium
AGGGAAGGTTGAGCATACCTGTAAAGTTTCGGGATCTGCTTGGCGAGACCGGCGACACCCGCCTTGTCGTTACCACATACGACGGTTGTCTTATTGCATATCCATACGCAGAGTGGAAAATCCTTGAAGAACGTATCGCAGGTCTCTCCGAGTTCAAACAGGAGACACGTGCTTTTTTGAGGTTCTTTTATTCGAGCGCCACAGACTGTCCAATCGATAGGCTTGGCAGAGTACTTATTCCGCAACCCTTAAGAGAATACGCAAAGCTTGAGAAAGAAGTGATGTTGGTAGGCGCCTTCAAGCAGTTCGAGATATGGAGTAAGCCTACGTGGGACGAGGCAGAGGCCGATGCCTCCAAGGACGAGATCAGCAGTATGCTGGAGCGATTGGGGCTTTAGGTGGAGCAGCAGGGGCGAGAGCATAAGTCTGTTATGCCCGTTGAGGTTCTGGAGTTCTTGCAGTGCACGGCAGGCGGGCTCTATCTGGACGGCACTCTTGGCGGCGGCGGACATACGGCCTTGATCCTTGATGCCACAGCGCCGGATGGCCGCGTCATAGGGCTGGATATCGATAGTGACGCGATAGCAGAGGCTAGGTGTTATTTAGAATCTTTTGGTAGTAGGGCAGTCGTAGTAAGAGATAGCTACAGGGACGTTGAAGCAGTGCTTGAGAGACTCGGGGTAGATGGTGTTGACGGGATGGTTCTTGATTTGGGGGCTTCTTCTTTTCAACTGGAGAGGGCCGCAAGGGGTTTTAGCTTTATGCAGGACGGCGCACTGGATATGAGGATGGATACCCGCTCAGAGGTGAGTGCAGAGAGCCTGGTGGCTTCGCTTTCAGAGAGCGAGCTTTCGGGGATAATTCGCTCTTACGGTGAGGAAAGAAGGGCTCGCGCTATAGCAAGGGCTGTGGTCAGGGCTCGTCAGATCGCTCCCATAAAAACAACCAAAGAACTGGCTCGTATAGTTACCTCGTGCTTTCCCCCAGCAGAGAGGCACGCGAGGCTGCATCCGGCTACCAGGACCTTTCAGGCCCTTCGGATAGCGGTCAATGATGAGCTAGAGAATATAAAGGCTGGCCTTAACTCTGCGATCAGGGTTTTAAAGAGCGGGGCGCGGCTGGTAGTCATATCTTTTCACTCACTCGAAGACAGGTTGGTTAAGCAGGCCTTTACAGAGGCCTCTATCAGTTGCGTCTGCCCCAGAGAGTTTCCCCAGTGTGTCTGCGGGACGACCCCTTTGGTCAAGAAGGTAACGCGCAAGGTCGTGTTGGCCTCAGCAGAAGAGATCGAGTTGAATCCAAGATCAAGGAGTGCCAAGCTCAGAGTCGTAGAAAAACTGTAAAGGCGCAGGCTATAGGGAGAGTTAAATAGATGGCAAGAGCAGCAGTAAAAGATCGTGGCAGGTTCGCTTTTGGCGGCCAGGACGTGCGAATAAAGCGAGACCTGACCGATACCTCGTTTATGTATACGGCCCTCTTTGTCGCGGCTCTGGTTGTCTTTGTTGTTTTTCTCTATCTTTGGTGCAGGCTAAGTTACGTTAACCTTGGCTATGAGATATCGGCCTTTAACGAGACCAGGCTGGCCGAGACCGAGCAGAACAAGAGGTTGCGCCTTGAGTTATCGAAACTAAAGAGCCCTGAGAGGGTAGAGAAGATAGCCATTGAGCAGGGCCTTATCTACCCCAGCGGTGATCGCATTGTTTATCTAAAGTAGGAAGAAGGTATTGAAGAAAAAACCTTATAAAAAAATATCCCTTAAAAGCCGCAGAAGGCTGGCAGCAGGGAGTAAACGCTCTGGTGCTGGCTCGTCTGGTAG